>CAZHVX010000042.1:3628-6167 GCA_964536295.1 uncultured Pseudomonadota bacterium | reverse complement strand
ACGTTTATTTCCACCCATAAACCTTCCCCTCTAGATCTGCATTCACACGCCCGTAAACTTCATCAGCAGCAACTAGATTGGATTTTAAATGTAAATAGTACTCCTCAAAATTGTTACGCTTGGTCATTCTGACACGCGCCATAACACGTCTTTCAAGGAGGTTTTTTCTATACTGAGAAAAGTCCAGGTTTCGTTTTTCCTTTACATAACTCAATATTTTTTCAAAATAAATATCTTCCATATTTTTTGTATATGTCAATGCCGTGGATTGGCCTTAATAATCGCGGCGCTCTCCATTAATTTAACCTGGATATCCACTCTGGACTGAACCCTTAGTTGATTCATCTTAGTATATGTGTGGCCAAGATCGGTAACAACATATTTCGCAGGCATCTGATTTAATGTCCGGGCAACTATATCCTCTTTGCATCTTCCACATGAGCATCCATCTAAATCTTTGATTATGTCATTCAGTTCAAACAAAATCGCATCTTCCATGTAGTTTTTAAACGCCATTGTTTGTCTCCTTTTTAAGGCTTTCTTCTATACTTAACACCGGGTCCTTTGCCAACTTTTTCCAGAAAACCTTCTTTTATTAAATCTTGAATAAAATATTTTGCGCTCGTTTTTCCCATGCCAGCAATAACTTCAATTTGGGCCCGAGTAATAAACTCATTGGAATCGAAATATTTTTCCAAATCGCGCTTGCAATCGGCGATCGGTCTTGGACTTTTCCCTTTAAGAAAAACAACTTTGAATTGATCGGTTGATTCAATAAAATCCGGCGGGGGATTGCCATTTTGCTTCAAGGAATCCTTCATGAGCCTGATCCCTTGCCCCAATTCTTCTGACAAACCAAGTATAAGCAATGCATGCATGATCTTTGGATTGCGAGAAAAGTGCCTTTTATCAATATTTTCCAATGTAATAATGCCTGGCAGGGCGCCAGCGCTGATGATTTCCATTCTATTGGGGTATAATCGACATTCATTTCTTAATCCGGACACACGATAATCTCTATGGGCAAAGGCATTTAGCAGGGCTTCTCTAATTGCTGCTTCAGGATAAAAAGTTTTTTCTTGACGAACAAGGCCTTCTACACCGATGGTAGTTTTATTATAGGGCCGAATTAATTCCATAAGACGAAACAACAATCTTGTTGCCGAAAGTGAAACATCTTCCCGATACGAATACATTTTTCCTTCCACATCATATTTCACAAAAGTAAAATCACGTTGAAGCAAGACTGTTTCATCTTCTTTGCCAAATAAAATAAATGCGCCTACCCTAATTCTAAATTTACCGCCTTCTTGTTTCGCAAGCCCCATTTTGATAAGCAGTCCTTCATGGCTTAAATGTTTTTTGATAGATGATATATTTTTCTCGCTTCGTAATATTGATTTAATGCCTCGACATCTATCACCTCAATTCCAAAATCAAGCAAATGTTCTTCATAGGAAGTTTGCGACTTAGTTTCGGCAAGCCTTAGCAATTCATCTCCCAAAGTTTTCTTATCCTGTGTTCCAACACGCACATAAGTCCTGCCAGCTGCCGTTGAATGAAGGTGCCTACTTTTTTCAACAGAAACTCTGATCACAATTCGACTTGTATTGATTTTTATCTGGTTCAATGAAATAGAGACCGGCGGGACACACCCTTCCCTTGCCGCATTTTGAATGCCATCCAAAATATTAGGAGCAAGCTTAACACCCATTATCTGTCGCGTATCGGTCACTCCTATGAATATATCGCCACCATCTGTGTTGGCAAAGGAACACATGGTAATGGCCAATTCTTTGGGGCTCAGACCACCTAAAAACCCTTTAAATTCGACAAGATACCCTTCTTCCTTTGGTATTTTTTCCATTGGCTTCATCAGGGGTTCAAATTAACATATCGGCCATAATCGGTCATAATCGGTCAATAATTGTTATATCGGTCATGATGTTCATCGTGGGGTCAGCTGTTATGGCTAATTCTTTTATTCCGTCCACTACACCTTACGATAATTGAGCTAAATCGTTAAGTGCAGTTTACGCTTAAATATTGGCTTTTTAGCTGCCTCATTATATAACTTATTGATATTGTTGTTTTTTAACGCAGATCCAATGCCGATCTTAACAATAGAGATCCGTGTTGAAGATCTGCGCTAGATCAGCGTTATTAAAAATCAAGTTGTGCCCTTAGCCCCAAAAAGATTGCATTATTCAATGCGCTTTGCCCTGCTGGGTTGACGATATATTGCAGATCCGGTGAAAGGTGCACGTGCCCACCTGCCATACCAACATTGTAGTAAGCCTCTATGACATATTCATTACTATCGATTGTTGCGGCTGTTTTATCAGCGATTACGGCGCCCCCCGCAAAGCCAAACCAGTCATCTTCACGATCATAAAGGGATCCCGAAAATTCCACTCCACCACTAAAAGATAAATACGTATCATATGTGCTCTTTCTTGCATAACCCACGCGCTCAAATATCGTCAGCCAATCCAAGATCTTCTGATCAAAGCTTGCACCAAAACCCAAGCCACGTTTA
>CAZHVX010000042.1:0-3528 GCA_964536295.1 uncultured Pseudomonadota bacterium | reverse complement strand
CCATTTAAAAATTTTGAGGTTTCATCATTTGCAACCATATTTGTATCGAAAAAAACGGTTGGATCAATGAGCCCCGCCGCAAATCCAAGCTTTTCATTATAGAATCTTGCCTCTAAAAAGGTTTCGACGTTATCTAACGATAAAACCTGTCCCGTTGCAATGTCATCGCGGTTTGCGGCACCAAACAATAGGGGATTTGTAAGCATGTTATCTATTCCATTATAGACTCCGGATTCCAAATGAACCGTGGCTACGAAATTTTTTGTAAATGTGCTGCTTATTGTAATATCCAGGGAACCGTTTCCGGCCAAACTATTACTGCCATTCCCCTCGTTTCTTAAAACGCCTTGCATAATACCGGTAGATCCAATTGCCGCGCTAAATCTTCCAAACTGATTTATTATATGCCCCTGCGCCTCAAGCTTTTCGATCATCGTTGAACCGAGGTTTTCATTGATCTTTTCTATATCCCCCTCAAGTTTTGAAACACGTTTTTCTAGTGTTTCAGGCCCCTCGTCTCGATGACCGGCCAATGCTGGGAGACTATAAACTATGGACCATAGACCATAGACTACAAGTGTTAGTAATAAAATTTTCTTTTGAAACATATCCCTCTCCTTTGCAACCGCAGAGTCCGCAGAAAAATCGCCGAGATCGCAGAAATTAATAATTATTTGCTAAACTTTCTTTAAAATTCCCAACTACGTATATAGACTTATTTACCCTTTAAATCAATTCCAATTCTAATGGGGTCAGACCTTCACTTTCACACTTCCCGCAAATGTTGATATTTAAAGCATCTGCTGGACGCATTTTCCAGCTTTTACGGTTTCTCCTTTTTCTTATTCAACGGCATTTATAGCTAAAAATTGTAAAAGGCCAAAAAAGGCCCTCGCAAATCTAGTAATAGTCGATATTTAAGGGAAGTGTGAAAGTGAAGGTCTGACCCCATTAGATAAGTAATTCGCCCTGTATTTGAACAAAATACTGGCGTATTTTGTAATATTACGCTACAATATACTTGTATCAAGGAGGTGTCCGTGGAATTAGTAAAAAGAACTCTAGGTAATATCATAATCGACTATATAAATAGCGATGAGGAGTACTCTAACCCCCTTCTCCTCTCTGGTGCCAGGCAGGTGGGAAAGACGACACTTATCGAGTACCTGCTTAGAGACAGGAAGTCTATTATCCTTAATTTTTTCGAAATGACCACACTCCCCCGCCTTATCGATGCTACCGAGACCTTTGAAGAGTTTGAAAGACTTCTCTTAAGAGAGCTCAATTTCAGGCCCTCTGAAGGAACAATTCTTGTCTTTGACGAGGCTCAAGAAACAAAACAACTCGGCAGATGGCTCGGTTTTTTCAAGAAGAAATGGAGGCATCAAAAAGTTATAGTTTCCGGATCGATTTTGTCAAATCTCTTTGAAGAAGGGGTTGCCTATCCTGTCGGTCGCGTTGATGAAATCGTACTTAGGCCTTTTACATTCAAGGAATATCTATCTGCAATCGATAAAACAGGTCTGATAGAGATTATAGAAAATACATCTTTCGAAAAACCTTTTTCAAAAGCTGACAGAGAATCCTTCATCAAGCCCTATCTTTCATACCTTCAGATCGGAGGTATGCCGGAGATAGTAATTAAGGTACATCGGGGATTGGAAGACGCACATTCATCATGGGACAAATTACTGCGTCACTATGCCCTCGATGTTGAACGCCATATGGAAGATATCTATAAATCTATGTTTGTCTCTGCATTAGACAGAATCGCAGACATTACATGCCACCCCATCAAGAACAGCCAGATAATATCTACCGGTTCACCATCGTATCGGAAACTTCCCAAACTTCTTGAAGTAATGGAAAAGTGGCATCTTGCATGTAAAGTATCTGCTCAAACAAAACACCCAGAGTCGGCTTCTGGTCTTGCTTCAAAGAGGTATCTCTTTGATTTAGGGCTTGTCAATTTTTTCGTAAATAGTTCTTCACCTGTTCAATGGGCAAAGCGCTCTGATATAGGAAATCTTGTCTATCCTAAACTACAGGAGTCGTTTGTATGCAATGAAATAATTGCAAGTTT
This sequence comes from uncultured Pseudomonadota bacterium, assembly GCA_964536295.1. GTDB lineage: Bacteria > UBA10199 > UBA10199 > CAZHVX01 > CAZHVX01 > CAZHVX01. Next base: position 1,445 of record CAZHVX010000042.1, on the reverse strand, counting down.
CCCAACACCTTTAACAACATTGAACTATTATCGTGAGACTCGGAATAGTAAGGAAATCGATTTTATATTCCCTGCTGGCAATGCTACTCTTCCCATAGAAGTTAAATCACAGTCATCTATAAGTAAAAATAGCCTTATTCCCATGCTCAACTATTTGGACCAGAGACAACTTACCACAGGCATACTTGTCTTCAATGGTGATATGAAAACAATGAAGTTTAAAAACAAAACCATTCTAGCTATTCCCCCCTTCTTGATAAGTGAATTGCAACGATTGTTATAAATTGAAACCTCTGAAAAACTAATAATTTGTCATCCCTGCGGAGGCAGGGATCCAGTAATTTCAATAAGTTCTGGATTCCCGCTTTCGCGGGAATGACATATAAGGCGAGTTTTTCAGAGGTTTCAAATTGATATATCACGCCAAATAAACTAGTATAAAGTTGTCATGGTAAAATGAAACAGCCTACCATCTAAGAGAGGGGAAAAATGACCACAAACAAACAACCTTTAAATCTGAACTTTGAGGACTATAAACAAGAGGGCCTCTACCTAATATTCCCCGATTCAAGCCGGATGATTCTGACAAAAGAATACATAGAGAAAATATCGAACGTATATTGGAACGATCCAAATAAAATTCCAGAACATGTAAAAGAAGCCACCGATTTTTTAAGATGTAAAAATTGCCCATTGAGAAAAGAAGGTGGAATATGCAACGCCCTTCGTCCAATATTACCTTTTTTGGAAATTATTGATAAGTACACATCGATAGATGAAGTTGTTGCCATTTACAAAGAAAAAAATGCAGAGGTTTTAAATGTTGCAGATTCTACGATGCAGGTGGCACTTAAATATCTATCCATTTTAAGCCTTTTCTTTTATTGCGAGGCGGGGCAAAAATATTCAAAGTTTTTTTGGGGAATAACGCCCCTATCTGGCGCAAAAGATATCGCCATGAGATTCTTCTTAAATGTTTATTGGTTTCATAAGGGCAACTTAGAAGAAATAAATAAATTCATCTCCAAGTATAGGGAAATCGTAACGACTACCACACAAAATCAGACAAAAAGGCTTCGCCTGATTTGTAAAAATGATGCGTTTTTAAACGCCTATGTCTCCACGCACATATCTTCAGAATTTCTTACAATGGATATCGACAAGATGATTCAAACTTCTCTTGATGAATTTGGAACAAATGGTCAATGAAGGGGGCCTATTATTTAAAGTTCTTTCGTAAATAAGTTGCAAATTAGATTCGTTGTCATCCCTGCGAAGAGACTGTGTCACAATGCTTTTTTGATGTCATCCCCGCGAAAGCGGGGATCCAGAGCTTATTGAAATTACTGGATCCCCGCTTTCGCGGGGATGACAACAATAAAGAATTTGCAAATCATATCTAACATTCTGATATTATATCGAATTATGACATTTACTTACTTAAA
>CAZHVX010000041.1:0-14188 GCA_964536295.1 uncultured Pseudomonadota bacterium | reverse complement strand
CGATTACTGTGAGAGCCCTGAAGAGTACATGACCTATCTGGAAAATAAGGGGGATCTCGATGGTGACGGCACAAGCGATGGAAATAAAAGTTCTTATTACGATGAAGAAGCCACCAACAAATTCGCTGAGGGTGTAAACAAACTTTACGAAAAAGCAGGCGATTGAGCCCTGGCCTTTTCCGGTGGAAATATCTATGTGGATGGCATCTTCGTTGAAGGCTTTCCGGGTAATGGAATTTGTACCCTGGAGGGCACCGTTCACTTTGAAATCAAGGATTCGGGCGCCAATAAAAATGGCGGCGCCGGCGCCGTATTCAATGGCAAGGATATCAAGGTAAGCCACTTTACAGCCATTGGAAACATCGGAACCGGAGTTATTATTAATGCAATATCATCGATCTTTAATAAACTTAAAATAAATTATAATGGAACGGGGATCGAAGCAAACGGCAGCGATATTACAATAACCGAATCCGAATCCATTAATAATATTAGCGCGGACCTCAGCGTTTCCGCAACCGCAACCAACGTTAATGTGTCAACATCTACAATTACAAAGATAGAAGATAATTCGAATGGTCAACTTGCACTGGATAGCGCCACTAAAGCAAGTCTATGCCCCGCTAATTACAACCCCTCTGAAGACGGCCTGATGTGTATATTGATCTGCAGCCGTACCGACCAATTTGACCACAACGGTATATGTATTGATGAATGTCCAGCCGGCACCCTTGTCGATAGATATAGAATTTGTCGCAAAATCGGCAGCGCTGATCCGGTATATGATACAGCCGTAGATGTGGGTGTGGATGGCGACGATGCAGGAAGCGGCGGATGCGGATGCACAATGGCCGAGAGCAAGACGCCTATCGCCGATGCAGCAATACTTCTGATATTGGCACTGGTCCCATTGACCTTCGCTATAAGAAAAAGAGTTGCAATAACGATGGGAAATTTTTCCAAGATAAAAAGGGTATCGATTATTACGCTGACCATATTTATCTTCAATCTGGCGGCAAACCTTGGATCGGTAAAATGGGTTCAGGGCGTTGCGCATGCGACGGACAAGACCGTTTATGCTGGAGCAAAGTATGCCGAGGCCGAACTGAAAAAAAACCTCCCCATAAATATAGTGAAAATTTTAAAGGAGACAGAGGGCCTTCATGATTATTCGTATGAGTTTATAACCTCAGGGGATGTTTTTACTGATCACATCTATGCAGATGAGAGTTACGATGATGGTTATGGTGATGGTGGTGGTGATTTTGGCGACGGTGAGGATGACGGGGATTATGACTCAGGTGAAGGTGATTTTGGGGATATTGATAATGGGACAACGGTAGATGATGATGATGGTAATCCTATAGAATGGCAGGAATCACAGAATGATCTGGATGCAGAGGCCGAGGCAGTGGATCTGGATGATCTGGATGCAGAGGCCGAGGCAGTGGATCTGGATGATGTAGATTGGGCTTCCTATCCCGAACCCGATATGTCTTTGGATGAGATTATAGCGGAATATGAAAGCTTTGATAATTCGGCCATAACTGTTGAGGCAGAAGTTGAAGATTATAATGAAGACGATGAATTTATAGCTGCATTGAATAAAGGATCGGATGATTCAGCCATAAACGCCGAGGCAGAGGCCTATCTGCCCACTGACATGGATGACTGGTACGAGGCAGCAAGGGAAGAGCAAAGGGCCAAAGATGAGAGGGATGAGGCCTATAAATCCATGACGGCTTGTCAATCCTCTGATGACGGTTGCAGTGACCCTGAATATGGTGAGTATATGCAGGTCGCGAAAAAATACGAAGACGCCCAGAAAGAAACCGATGGCCTTATAGCTGAACTTCAATCCAATGGTAATTGGGATGAAGACGCCGTTAAAGAATTAGATACGAATATGGCCTGGGATATGGCCAAGGATGAGGTCAATACAATTGAAGCTGAGATTACAATGTTAAATCTTGAAATAGAGGAAATTGAAGAAAAACAAAAAAAATATAAAGAAGGAACCCAAGATTGGAACAAACTTGAAGAAGAAAAGAGTAAAACAAAAGATGAACTTGATGATATGGAAGGCGAACTTGATGAGTCAAAACAGAACGCCAAAGATGAGTTTGTTGAAATGATGTGCGAAAAAACAAAAAAGGCGGAAGAAGAAGCAGAAACAAAACTGAAAGCGGCAAAAGAAAAATATAAGCAAAATCCGAAGGATCAAGCGGCCAAAGCTGACTACGTCAAGGCGAATAAAAAATACAGCAAAGCACATAAGGAAAAAAGGAAATGGGAATACTATAAAGATTACGGCGGAACTCAGCTTCTACCGGAGAAGGACTGGACACTGGATTACGAATCGTGGATCACAAAAGACATTTACAATTCGCCAGATGCGACAGATGGAAAGGTGCTTCCAAACGAGCTTACGTTAAGTCACGACTCTGGTGGGTGTGAAGCCATAGGTTGTGAGGATGGAGTTTGCACATCAACTTGTGCGGCATTGGAACTAAGCTACAAATCGCCCACGCTAGGGCTTTCGTTACAAGAGGAGCTAAAGTTTTTGAGCACCAGCTATTATGATGATCCATACATGCATATAGATGATAACGGTGAGTTGTGGTTCATCAGGGGAATCAATACAGCAACCCTTATTAAGGATCAGGATTACGAGGGGCCCTGGGATAAGGGGAAAAAACAGGACTTTTATGTATATAGAGAAGATCCTATGGTCTTCAACACACATTATCCCTATATGTGGAAAATTCCGGAGTATAAGGGGATGTATATGGGAATGATTAATTTTCAAGGCAGGCCTACACACATGGAGGATGACCATTGGGTTTACAAACACGATTTAAGGGATGTTATAGAGAAAAACTATCCCGATTTTTATAATAAATATAAGGACCTAATCATAACAAAGCCGGATTATGAGCCGAATACAAGCTTGGGTGCCAAGCATAATTGTGCATGGGTTAATTTTTCAGATATAAAGGACTTAGTAAAGAAAAAAACGGGTGAGGTTTGTGCCTTTATGTATTTTTGGGATTGTAGGCCAGTATATAATACTGGTTCTTATTCTTCCGAGGATGAAGCGCTAAAGGCAAAAAATTTATGTCGAGATTATTACGAAAAAATCGTTTTGAAGGCAAACCACCTGTTCTTATTTTATTCATATCAGGAATATGAAAATGATGATGTGAATACCCTTGCCAAGGCACCGATAGTTTTTAATAAAAAACTCTCAAGACCCGTAATATTTAAAAAGGTGAGAAGCTTTAATGATGTTGAAAGGAAAGATACATACGAGGCGGGGTCGTCTTTTGATAAATCTGATTATTATTTGAGCCAGCAGCAATATAACAAGGCCTATGCGAGTGTCGCGGCTCCGGATATACCAGACGACAGCAATGAATATCCTTCGAAAAGTCAAAAGGCATTCGCGTTTGACGAGGAGTGGTATAAGTATTCTGGCAAGGATTTAGATCCGAGTTTTGATCCGGTCTTTAAGTTTGATGGCGGGCCGGCAAAATTTCATTTCAGCGGCGGTTCAAAGGAAGTAGCCGTAGTTAAAAACTGGGTAAAGGAAGCGCCGCCGGAGGGATATGCCTGCAAAAAGTTTAGGGGAACAAAGCTCTTGGAAGACGGCTCGGTTGATCTGAAATCTGATTTGGCAGGCACGGACAAAGAGGGGCTCTTTTGTAAAAGAGATGTTATAGAAAGGGACCAGCCGAATGCAATGGTTGAGGGTTATGAAAAGGCCGCTGTCTATGCGAGGGGAAATGTAGGAATAAGTGGCTTTTCGTTCAACAGATCTCCGGATGAAAATAAGATAGAGCCAAATGCTGTGGATGCTGGGGAAAATACATATAATAAATTTCCGACCATTTTCATGGACACGGCAAAGACAACCTCGGCATATGGTTATGTTGACGATTATAAGCATCTACCTATAGATATCCTAAATTCGACTATTCATGATCCGGTTCCGATATTTAATGCAGCTGAAGCGTATTTAAGCCCAACGGAAAAATTCCACGATAAGGGATATTCCCTGTGGCGCGTCCAGATGCGGGCGGAACCATTGGCCCACACTGGAGATCATGTACAATCTATCAACGGTCAGTTCCTAAGCGATAAGAACGCCTATCAATTCAACGTTAAATTAGGCAGCGACGCCGTTACAAGGATTGATTTTTATGGTCTTGGGCAAGACAACATGCTGAGCGATTACATCGCATCTAAGGTTTTGACGGAGGCCGAGACAAAGGGCCAGCAGGATGGGGGAGTAGAATTCCAGGTTGAGCTTCCGTTGCCTGAAGGTAAGGATAAGAGCGCATTTGGAATCGCCGCGGTTATAAATGATAATAAGGATAGATCATATCTGTTTAACTTTATAAGCGCAGACGGCGAACATTTTGGGAACGGATCCGGCGGCTGCCCCGATTCCCTGGAGAGAAAAGGGATTGGATCCAAATTCTACGGATCTGATATTAGCGAAAAAGATACGACATGGCTGTATCTGGATACGGATATGGATGGCATTTCTGACCATGAAGAGTACGGTGAAGAATTTTGTGATTGGCGAAGCAAATGCTGGAAGAACGACGGCGTTTGTCAGCCGTTAACGGATCCAACGCAGATGCAGGATAAGGATGGGGATAAGATCTCTGATCAGCTGGATAATTGCCCCGATCAGGCCAATCCTGATCAGACGGATACGGATGCGGATGGTTTGGGCGATCTGTGTGATCCCGATATAGATGGTGACGGGTTGTTAAATACAGACGAAACTTCTAAATACGCATCAGATCCACTTAAAAAAGATTCGGACCTTGACGGATTGACCGACTCCCAGGAGGTTGGCCTCGGAACAGATTTGAATAAAGCAGATACGGACGAAGATGGATTGCTGGATGGTGAAGAGGTTAACGTAATCAAGACAAATCCTACCCTGGCAGATACAGATGGCGACCGGTTACCGGACGGTGATGAGATAAAAACACACAATACAGATCCACTGAATCCAAAAACTTTTTATGGCGTCATGGATCCCTGCATTGTATCAAATCCGGAACTGAAAACCAAAAATGTATATTTCGAGAACGATGCAGATGGCGATCCATTTGATTGCACCCTGTACAAAATATGGAATAATGTGAAACCAACGATAATCGTTGCTGAAAATCAAAATGGATTTATGGCAAAGGCAAAGGTAACCGCGAAAAAGACCGAAGAAACGAATGGTAATATTGTGGCGCTTGGACCGGTGAACGGTTATGATGATAATGGCGCCGACATTTCAACCGAGGCGGCCTTGGAGGACGAAGCAGCAGGTGGCGGTTGCACGCTTGCACCGGATTCAAAGAACAAAAACATCCTTCCATTTATCCTGATGCTTGCAATGCTCACGGGCCTTGCCATAAGGCGCAAAAACCTAAATTCATTTAAAACACCAAGACAATAAATCTTCTATTACTTTGGCATAGTCTGATTTTTACCACGAAGACACGAAGTGAGAACCATGTCATTGCGAACCCTTCGACTCGTTTCACTCGCTCAGGACAAGCTACGTGAAGCAATCTCCTGCAAACGCTTGTTAAACGGAGATTGCCACATCGCGAAGTTTATCCTGAGCGAACGTCAGTGAGTCGAAGGGCTCCTCGCAATCAGGCTGTGTCACAATTGGGGTTTTCCACTTTTTTGTCATTCCTGCGAAGGCAGGAATCCAGTAATTTCAATAGGTTCTGGATCCCTGCCTGCGCAGGGATGACATAAAAAAAGCATTGTGACACAGCCTGAATGACACAACGGCAAAAACAATAAAAACCTTAGTGTCTTAGTGTCTTTGTGGTCGAACGCATCCGCGTTAATCAGTGTTATATATAATATTGATCTGCGTAGATCTGCGTAGATCTGCGTAGATCTGCGATTTTAGGCGACGGCCTGATCCTTTACGCCTTCATTTAAGCGAACTGAAACTATCTTAGAAGCGCCACGCTCTTCCATGGTAACACCATAGAGGAGATCGGCCAGTTCCATCGTACGTTTGTTGTGCGTAATGAGTATGAATTGTGAATGTGGGGTCATCGATCTGATCATGTTATTGAAACGATCGATATTTGCGTCATCCAATGGCGCGTCAACTTCGTCGAGCAGGCAGAATGGTGACGGACGGTACAAAAAGATCGCGAAGATCAATGCAACCGCGGTCAGCGCCTTTTCACCACCGGAGAGTAGTGAAATGGATTGCAGCTTCTTCCCTGGAGGTTGTGCAATTATCTCAACACCACTTTCGAGAATATTACTTTCATCGGTAAGAACAAGTTTTGCCTTGCCACCTTCAAAGAGCTTTGGAAATAGCTTAACGAATCTATCATTAATCTCATTAAATGCTTCGTGAAATCTTTTCTTGGATGTCTTGTTGATCTTTTGTATAGCCTTCTGCAACGAATCCAGTGAAACGTTAAGATCATCGTATTGTTTACTTAAAAACTCATAACGCTCTTTCAACTCATCAAATTCCTGAATTGCATCAGAGCTTACGGTGCCAAGCTTTTCGATCCTTGATTTCAATTCTTCAGAGCGCTCTGTAAATGTAACAACATCCAGATCGACCTCGTAATATTCATCCGCCCTGCTTGGAATATCCACATGATACTTTTCAAAGATATTCTGTGATAAGTGATTGATTTCACTATTCATTTCGGTTTGTTTTATATCAAGATGATGGATATTTTCTTTACTCTCATCGCGTTTTTTGCGGATATCGCGAATGGCAAATTCCTTTTCCCTAATAGCTGACGATTTTTCATCATATTCTTCCTGCAATTTTTGATGCCAGGTTTTTGACTTATCATGTTCCGAAATAATATTTTGCAGCTCTTCTCTATCCTTCACAAGCTCATCTGTTAATCTGACAACGGTTTGTTCGCCAGATACAATCTCACCCTTGCGCGAATCAAAATCATTATCGATTGAGGTAACTTCCTGGGTTAAACGATTAATCTCTCTGGTAACATTATTATTCTTTTCCTGAATCTCCGCCAGCTCAACCTTTAGCGAGGTGAGGTTTCTCATCTGTTCATCAACGCCCCCCTCAATTGCGCCCAGGCGGGTTTTCAATTCCTCAATTGCGCGTTGTTTTATTTCCCTCTCCTTGGAAAAATATTCCATAGCAGCAACGGACTTACTATAAGTTATCTTTAACTCGTCGCTCTTCTCGGCCAACTCAGCGGTTTCAACGGTTATAGCGTCACGACGTTTGATTAAACTCTCTCTCTCATTTCTTAAATAAGTCAAATCTCTTTCGCGCCCGGTCACTCGGATCTCTTCCGTATGGGTATTTTCAGTCAGGCTTACGATCTCTTCTTCCAACGATTTAATTTCCTTACGGATCTTATCTTCCTGCTGTTCCTTTATTGCAAGTTCTTGAGACAATCCGATAAGCTCCACATTCAACTCTTTAATCTGGCGCTCGCGTTCAATCAGTTCCTTTGAAACATCACGACCACCGCCACCGCTAACAATGCCAGATGGATATACAACATCTCCATCCATTGTTACATATGTCAAATCATCATCAGATTGATTCCAAACATTTAATGCAGACTTAAGATCCTTAACCAAAACGACATCACTTAGAAGATGTCTTCCAATATTTTTATAATCATCCGTAAAGCAGACGTAATCTGTCATCGGGCCAACTATACCTTCACCCGGCACAAAGGACCTGGCCCCCGAGGTTTCCTTGACCTCAATCGGAACAAATGAAGAACGCCCAAGGGTTTGCGCCCTTAGATATTCAACTGCCTGCACGCCCTCTTGCTGTGATTTGACTACAACGTATTGTAATTTTTCACCAAGTACCGCACTAACGGCGTCTTCATATTCAGGAGTTGTTTCGACAAACTGGCTGACCGTTCCAAGCACGCCGGAATATTCTTCTTGCGCTTCCTTGGAGCGTTTCATAATGGCCTGAACGCCCTTTTGATAACCTTCGTAACTTTCCTGAAGTTGTTTTAAGGAAGCACTCTTCGAGCGGCGAAGTTCAACCTCGCCCTTCAATGGCTTCAGTTCCTGTTCCAGCGCATTCAATTCCTTCTTTTTATCATTAAGTGTCTCTTTGCTTATAACCAGACGCTCTTTTAACTGAGTTTGAGTTTCTTTCAAACCGATCAAAGACTTGTCGCTATCGGAGAGGTTACCATCTATCTTTACGATTTCCCTGTCGATATTATCAATCTCGGTTTGATGTTTTGCTATCTCTTCGGTCAACTCAACCTGGCGTTTCTCGATATGCTCTAGCTTTAAGCTGTTACTCGAAAATTCTGATGTGCAATTTGCAAAAGCGGTTCTTTCGGCCTCTGTTTCCTCCAGAATACTTTGACGACTTCCCTCTTTATCTGAAAGATCAGATTCCCACGTCAAAACTTTTTCCCTTATCGTTGCAAGTTTGATATCGGACTCAACCTTAAATTCATTTGAATCTTTAAGTTCATTAAACAGTATTGCGCGCTTGTGACCCAAGAGTTCGATCTCTTTTTGGCAAAGGTCCCGCCTGTCCTTAATACGATCGCACTCCCTTGTTTTATAATCGATGGATGCCTTGGCCAGCTCGACCGAGTTGTTCAACTCGTAAACCTTTCTCTGGGCATCATCGACCTGACGTTCTATATCTGCAACATTCAAACGAGATTCTTCAATTTCGCTTTCACGCTGCGAAAGCAACGCTGAATGCTCGATCTCAGACTCTGTATACTGCCGTAATTCAGTCTCTACGGTCCTTAGCTCATCCGCGTATTTTTTATAATTAAATGCGCCTAGTTTTAAATCCAACCCACGAAGCTCATCGGTGTATTCTTTATAACGCTTCGCCTTACTTGCCTGACGTGTAAGCGAATTAATCTGGCGCCTCAGCTCGGAGATAATATCACTTAAGCGTAGCAGGTTTGCCTTTGTTGATTCAATTTTTCTGAGTGCGGATTCTTTTCTGGATTTAAACTTGGAGATGCCAGCCGCCTCTTCGATGAATGATCTTCTATCTTCAGGTTTTGATGAAACTATTTGGCCAATCCTCCCCTGTTCAACAATTGAATAGGCCTTTGTACCAATACCTGTTCCCAAGAAGAGATCGATAATATCTTTCAAGCGACAGGGTGTTTTATTAATAAAATATTCACTGTCACCTGAACGATATAATCTGCGACCAACTTGGATCTCTGCACAATTTGCATATTCTGCCGGCGCACGGCCATCGGAGTTGTCGAATGTTAGAAAGACCTGAGCCAAACCCATTGGCTGGCGGCTATCGGTTCCGTTGAAGATAACGTCGCTCATTGCACTGCCGCGCAGGTGCTTGGCTGATTGCTCACCCATCACCCATCGAATCGCATCAACAAGGTTACTTTTGCCGGCGCCATTCGGCCCGACGATACCGGTGATTCCATCTTCAAAGAGAATGACGGTTTTATCGACGAAAGATTTGAAACCTAAGATTTCTAGAGATTTTAATCGCATAAGCTAATGAAATTATTGAGTTTTTATATGATTCCCAAGTCGAAAAAAACTATCAGTTATACGCAGAAATTGCAAGCGAAATTTTAAAAAAATAGTCTTATTAGGGAGTTAGCCTCACTTAAAGACTTTCATGGCATCGTTCAAAAATTCCTGTGCAATCTTTACATATTCATTTTGAGTCGTGCCAAAGTAATCATGAACACCTGCATTTCTTGCAGTAATGTATTCAATCCATTTTTCAGGATTATCTATCCTGCCTATCCTTGCCATCCCACGTACCGCACCCTTGGGAGATGGTGCATCCAGCCCCTCATCCTCCACTATTTTTTTAAATTCGCGCCAGCTATATTCCACTGCAATTTCAAAGGCCTTTGATACACTCAAAAACATCAAAAAATCTGTCTCTTTTGTTTTTTTGTAGGCCCTTAGTGCATCAGCCAATATATCAAGCGACTTCATTAATTTTGTTTTTTTTGATACCATTGAGTACTCCTTTAAAATAGTGAAAGGATTTTTCGTCACCTCCCAAAAAAACAGGTTCGTAATTGATCTCTTCCAAAAACCAATCAGGCGCAAAATCCAAATTTATGAGATCCACCTTTCTTGGTAAATTATCTGCTATCTCATTAATACGTCCTTTTAGTCTCAGATACTCTCTTTCACCGACATTTTTTTCACCACCTGTAATACCAATATCCCAATCGGAAAAACGCATTGCCTCGCCCCTGGCCCGTGATCCCAAGAGCAGCACAGCAACATCCTTATCTATAGATAATTCTTTTATTATGAAATCGATCTCTTTGACATCCTGCACGCCATCTTCGACAGGCGCAATTAGTGCGATTGGATCTATTTCCAGTGTTCTTGATATATCATAGAGTTTTTTTGAAAAAACATCCTTACCCGAAAGATAGTAATTTAGGGTGTTTCTGTGGAGCTTGGCCTTCTTGCAGAAATCGAGGTGATTATTAAATCCTCTTTCCCGCAGAACCCTTTCGAATACCTTCCTATTCAGCTCATATTTCACAAATTTATTGTGCATATATGACATATATAGCACAATTTATATATGCAATCAAGTCTATTTTACCTTACCAACCCCCAAAAACAACCACTCTATCCTCATGTATCAATAATTATTTATCGTAATACGATAAATAATGTTTGACAAACATATACAAATGGAATAGTAATTCTATTATCAAAACTGGGAGGAATTTATGAATAATGTAGGAAAAATCAAAAGGGTAAGCGTGATAGTTAGGGCAATATGGGCACTTATGTTGATTATTAGTTTTATCAATATTGTGCTGGCTTTTGTTTATTATGGGTCCAATCCGGAAAATACATTTTTAATGTATATGGGATTGCCTGCACATGAAGCTCTTTCTAAATGGCAAGTTGTTTTCTCTGCGATAGTTTATTTAATCGCTCAAATCCCACTTCTCCTAATATACTACTTATTGTATAGATTGTTTCATTATTTTTCACAGGGCGAACTCTTTTCAATTAAAATTGTCAAACTGGCAAAATATATTGGCGTTACGACGATAGTCAAAGCCGTCATAGATGTAACCTCAATTTATACTTTGGGTTATACCTTTGCAGATTATCTTACGCAGGCGTTTAATTTTAAGTTGGACAGTTTTCAGGTAGTTATGGGAATAATGGTTTTGGTTGTTTCCTGGATTGTGGGGGAAGCATATAAACTTAAAGAGACAAGCGAACTTACGATATAGAGGTCCATCATGTCGATTGTTACAAATTTAGATGTTATGCTGGCCAAGCGCAAGGTCTCATCAAAAGACCTTGCCGAGGCCGTCGGTATTACACAACAAAATTTATCAATCTTAAAAACAGGCAAGGCAAGGGCCATCAGGCTTTCAACTCTGGACGCCATCTGCAAATATCTCAACTGCCAACCGGGGGATATTTTGGTATTTGAAGAAGGTGCGCCGGAAATTTAGCGCTAATGGGGTCAGACCTTCATTTTCACACTTCCCTTAAACGCTGATAAAACAAGCGTCTCCAGGCGTCAAATATCCTAAAAGTCAAAACCTTCCTAAAAAAGGGGTCCCCTTTTTTAGGAAGGTTTGCAAATGGCACCAATTTACCGCCCACTCGGAATCAATATTGAGCATACTCCGGATTTTGGGCCGAAAAATCGAGGCGTTGGCTTTTGCTGATTTTTGCACCTCGGAAAGTTAGTAATAATGTATATTTAAGGGAAGTGTGAAAATGAAGGTCTGACCCTATCAGTTCGCGTAAGTAATTGAATCCGCGGGATCCCTGCCTGCCGGCAGGCAGGGCCACGTCGGCCTTCTCGCGATGATAAATAGCGTTTTCCACCATTTCCATTTTGTCAGGACCAGTAACACTTTTAATTAGGTTCGTCTAGAGGGGTAATCTTTCGCTATTCGCTCTTATTTAGATACACAAGCTGGGTTGGGTAGGCGAATTGTATACCCTTTTCGGCAAAGGCCTGGTTTATGGCAAGGTTGATCTCCTGTTGGATATCCATGTACCTATTGTAATCGGCCCCGCTTATATAATAAACGGTTTCAAAATTTAGACTAAAATCGCCATAAGATGCAAAGTGCGAACGATCAAATCGGGTACCGTCAATCTTTTCAATGATATCTTTAATAATAGTTGAAATTGCTTTTAATCTATCCTGCGATGTTTGATATACAACACCAAGTTTAAAGGCAACCCGTCTTTCCTGCATCTTTTTATAGTTTTTAACACGAGAGTTCGTCAAATCGGAATTTGAAAAAACAACTTGCTCGCCACTTAGACTTTTGATCCTGGTGGTCTTGATACCAATCTTTTCGACTACACCCATATGCTCACCGACAATAACAAAATCGCCGATATCAAATGGTTTATCGAAAAGGATCGCAAAGTAACTAAATAGATCCGCAAGTATTGCCTGCCCGGCTAGGGCCACGGCAACACCGGTAATACCAAGACCTGCAATAAGTGCAGATACCTTTATCCCCAGGTTATCCAGAAGGATGAGCAAACCCAGCAAGTAGATCGCAAAGGTAATTATTGGCATCGTTGCCTTTGCGCGCTGGGCTCTAGCCTCTGGGAATTTCTTAAGTAGTCTTTTAACGATAACAACCTTGACCACCTTTACAGCAACGATGAAGGCAATGATGCCTAACGTTATTATAATGTACTCAACTAATGGGCGACCTGCTAATTGGTAATTTAGAAATGACATGTTTCCTCCCGTATCGTCCAACGTTTATCGGTTTCGAAACTTATGTCATTCTGAGGGAACGGAAGTAACCGAAGAATCCAGAGTATACACGCGGGATCCTTCACTAACGTTCAGGATGACATACTAAATCAGGGATAGGTTGCAGCAACTGCCTTCGTTGTAAGATTTATTATCGAAACCGTATTTGATTCGATATTGCAAACAAAGAGATGCGTATCGTCCCCTATTCCATCATTATCCAAATCAGGGGAATAGAGCGCCATTCCATATGGCTCTTCGCCAACGGCTATAGTTGTATCTGCCGCAAATGACGTACTATCTATTAAACGAACAGTATCGTCCTCGTAATCGGAAACAAAGATATAATTTGTGCCAGCAACAACCTCACGTGGATCACTTCCAACTGTGACGGTTGTATTCAAAAGCCCATTGTCGTCCTTATCCAAAGTCGTTGTCGTTGTATTATCATCCAACGCCGTCAAGGTTGATGGATCAATCACGTAAAGATACCCAACCTCGTCAACTAAATCCAACGCATATAAATATGTTCCGTCGTTGGCTATTCCACGCGGAGATTCGATATCGGCAATATAATAATCTATTGGATTTTTCGACGAGTCACCTATCTCATTTAAATTAATCACATAAATTCCACCGCGAACACGGCTTGCAAATAGCCATGACCCCATAATGGAAACCTTACTGATTTCACCAAGGTTAATTGAGGAACCATCCGAGAGCGTAACCAGCAAGCTAAGATCTGTGATGGCTGGAGCAGCGTCTATATCAAAATACTGAAGGACGTTCCCCTGCGTTGCAACATAAAGGTTATTGTTCGCATCGCAGTTGTTATTTGCATCGCAGCAGGCAATACCAAAGGGATTCTCCGACAGGTCATAGGCATCTATCGTGCTGGAAACACCGGTAGCAACATCAATTTTAATCCTATATAGTGTATCGACGGTATCAACGTTACTTTCACTTAGACGATTTGTAACATACAAATAACCATTGGTTGTATCCAGATAGGATTCCCCTGACATACTTTGCATGGCAATGGCATCGCCCACTAAGGTTGGCGCCTCGGGATTTGCGATATTCAAGACATGAATCGAACCTTCATCCCAATTTCTTGCAACCTGATTATTTGACATCACAACGTAGGCAAAATTATTGGTTGAGTCGATTGTGACCGTAAGGGGATTGATGACATCATCGGCTAGCGGAGAAAAAACATCGTCCCCCGCACACGCCATCATGCACAATGTAACGACAGCGAGTAATATTGATATAAAATATTTCATATTCCTCATCTTTTCTCGACAGGATTAACTGGATTATTTAAGTCAATTTGAGAAATGCTGAGATGTAAAACGCAGAAAAAAAACTGAGACCTCTGGGGTCGCTGAGAACAAAAGAACACTTATTTTCTCATTC
>CAZHVX010000040.1:1383-14247 GCA_964536295.1 uncultured Pseudomonadota bacterium | reverse complement strand
TTACTCGCAATTGGACCAAATCCGACTCTATTAATTGTTTACATATTAATCATGTCAATTGGTGAAGCAATGTGGCAACCGAGGTTCTTACAATGGGTAGCGGAAATAGCACCCGAAGGAAAAACCGGCGCCTACATGGGCATTGCACAGCTACCCTGGTTTATGACAAAATTTCTTACAGCCAGTTATTCTGGCATGTTCCTGGCAAAATACTGCCCAGCAGAAGGTTCCATGAACACTCAAGTGCTCTGGTTAATATATGGCTTAATAGCAATGGTTACACCTGTGGCACTGGTTTTTGCTAAAGGCTGGATTGGCAAGGGCATACACGAAAAGTCCAGACAAGCTGCTTAAGAAAAGGGTCAGAAAAGGGTCAAGGCTTGACAGTATTCAGGTTGTAGAGAAGTTAAATGGGGCCGCGCAAGATGAAAAAGCTGACTGACGCTACTTCTGTGCAATCCTGAATACTGTCAAGCATTAACCCCTACTGACAAAAAATGTGCAAGATTTTAAGCGTTAGTCGCAGCGGTTATTACGACTGGAAAACAAAACCACTCAGCAAAAGAAAAATCTTTGACAAGTATTTAATCGCAGAGATTCGGCGGATCCATATTGAATCGAAAGAAAATTGCGGCACAATAAAAACATGGAAGGCTCTTAAGGTAAAAAGCATCGATTGCATCAAACATTAAATCATACTTACTCCTGAAACGCTGGAGTTAGCAGTTGTAGCGTAATTAATATGTCCCCGAAATTTACTACTAACAAACAATTATGTTGATACTATGAGAATTTTAAATGTAGTTAGAGGTGATCAAAATGAAAAAAGTTAGTTACATTACAAAAATTGATGCTATTCCTCAATTGGCAAAAAATGAAAAAATCCAAATCAAACAAGTAATTGATAAATTTGCTTTTCGAACCAATACTTACTATCAATCTCTCATCGATTGGAGCGATCCCAAAGATCCAATTCGGCGGCTAATCATACCAAGTATTAATGAGATGGATTCCTGGGGAAGGTTAGATGCTTCCGATGAAGCATCTTACATGGTTACTCCAAATATTGAACACAAATATGAATATACTGCTCTTGTTTTGCTGAACAATGTCTGTGGAGCATATTGCCGTTTTTGTTTTCGAAAACGAATCTTTATGAATGATAATGATGAAATAACTCGTGACATTTCGGAAGGCTTAGAATACATACGAAAACATAAAGAGCTTACCAACATTCTTCTCACCGGAGGCGATCCTTTAATGTTATCAACCGGGAAATTAGAGGATGTGATAAAACAACTGCGAAAAATAAAACATGTAAGCATTATTCGCATTGGCAGCAAAATGCCTGCTTCTAATCCGTTCCGCATCTTAAACGATCCTTCTCTGCTCGAAATGTTGACAAAATATAGCACTGCGGAAAAACGAATTTACCTAATGACCCACTTTAACCATCCACGAGAGATAACTAAAGAGGCTACTCAAGCGATGGAGCTAATCCAAAAAGCGGGTGTTATCTCTTGTAATCAAACTCCATTATTGCGGGGAATTAACGATAATCCCGATGTTTTAGCAGATTTACTAAAAAAATTATCTTTTATTGGCGTTGCTCCTTATTATATTTTCCAATGCAGACCTACTTTAGGAAATAAGACGTTTTCGGTTCCTATTGAAGAAGGATTTGAAATTTTTGAAAAAGCCCGGATGCAGTGTTCTGGTTTAGCGAAACGTGCCCGTTTTGTTATGTCTCATGCCACTGGAAAAATCGAAATTGTTGGCAAATCTGATGAACAAGTCTACTTTCGCTATCACCGGGCAGCTAATCCAGAAGAAAAAGCAAGATTTATGGCTTTCAAAAGTAATCCGGAAGCATATTGGTTTGATGATTATGATGAAATCATCCATGATTATGCCTTAGAAAATCCATACCGCTGTTTTGGACCAGATTGATAAAGGGGTCATAAAGGGGTCTAAAGGGGTCAAGTCTTGACATGGGACAGGTTTGGCAGTATAAGTGTAAATTATGGTTAGACCACTTCGAATAGAGTATCCGGGTGCCTGGTATCATGTAATGAATAGAGGTCAGGGAAAGCGAAAGATTTTTCTGTCAGATGAAGATCGCGAGGCATTCCTTGATCTACTCGGTGAAGCCTCTGAAACTTTTCATATTGAAATACACGCCTACACACTCCTTGATAATCATTATCACCTGTTGGTAAAGACCCCTAAGATGGGATTAAGTCGGGCTATGCGACATATAAACGGCGTATTTACACAGAAATTCAACAAAGCACATCGCACGGATGGTCCTCTTTTCAAAGGGCGCTATAAAGCACCGCTTGTTGACAGTGATGAGTATCTTTTGGAGCTCGTGCGCTACATCCATATGAACCCTGTCGAGGCGGGACTGGTAAAGCATCCACGATATTATTCGTGGAGCAGTCACAAATATTATCTTTCATGCGCAAAAAAGCCACCGTGGCTTGTGACAGATGAAGTGCTCGGCCATTTCGGCCGGACAGAAAAAGCTGCATCGCGAATATTGAACAAATTTGTATGTGAGGGCGTTTCTGAAGAGACCAAAAAGATGTTTGATAAATGCAGTACTATAATAGGAAGCAGTGGCTTTTGCGATTGGGTGCACAATAATTTTCTGGAAAACAAAAAGGATGACAAAGAGATACGCCTCAGTGAGAGGAGGCCTTTTCCGGAGGTAAACCCAAAGAGTATCCTATCTGATGTTGCCTTTGCCTACAATACGACAACTGCTGACTTGCGTCGGAGCAAGCCGGGAAGGGAAAATGAGGGAAGAAGTGTGGCCGTATATCTATTACGCAACCTGACTGGTAAGTCACATAAAGAGATAGCGAAGTGGGTTGGTGTTTCTAACGAATATGCCATAGCAAAGATTTACCAGCGTTTCAAAATCAAGTTGAAGGGGAGTAAACGACTAAGGCAGAAGGTTGAAGCAATCTCTAAAGCTAACCTGTCCCATGTCAAGACTTGACCCCCCGATGACCCCCCTAGTAAATCAATTTGGCCAACTTATCCAACTCGTCCAATTATAATAACGCTGATTCACGCAGATGAGAACACAGATCTGCGCAGATCCGCTTTCATATCCGCTTGGGTTAGCATAACTCAATGCCTTTCCCCAAGTGTTGCACTTACTTATTGAACTTTTGGCATTGCATCAACGCAACAACGAAAACCCAACGTATGAGTTGTTGTAGACAACTCTTTCCCAAAACGATATTCTGTACGCTGGGACTTATAAGAAGGACTGGTTAATGAAATTGAATAATAAGAACCACCGCGTATAACTTTTCCACAAGCTATGGGGTATGTAGTGCAATCAACAATCTCAGTAACAGGCCCTTTTGGATCGCTCTTATTTTCTGCGTTATAAACGCCATACCAATCACTTACCCACTCAGAGACATTTCCTGACATATCATACAATCCAAACGCGTTTGGCGGTTTACTTCCAGAATCACAGATTGTGTCAATGTTTGGATTGTTAGTCCCCCAGCAAACATTTTCACTACTTGGAGTATTGCAATCCTTTGTTCCATATAGGCAGTCATCTTTTCCGCCACGAGCACCATACTCCCACTCGGCCTCTGTACAAAGTCTTTTTCCCTGTAATTTACATATTGCATTTGCCTGATACCATGAAACATTCACTAATGGCTTATGTCCAGTATAAACTCCTGTAAGTTGGAAATTCGGCGGCCAGGTTAAAGCACCGCCATCTTCACCTGTTAGGACTGGATTACTACTCTGAAATTCATCTTTTTCTCTATTTATAAATTCATATTTATCCATACAAAACTCTTTTGTTAAAGTTACTTGATGGACTGGACTACTGACATCTACAAAGATATCATCCTCGCTACCCATCTTAAACTTCCCATTTGGAATAAACGCCATGCTGCCTGGACATCTCTCGCAAACACTTTGACTATCTAAAAAATTATTCCATAACGTAGGACAGATTCCTGCATATTCAACTGACCAAGAGTTAAACGGAGGCCCTGCTTCTGACATATATTCATTAGACCAGCCAAGCTCTTCTTTGCATGCACTTGAAAGGTGGTCAGAAGATCCCTTTACGCCAAAAAGATGTAAAAACTCATGTACAATTATAGATGCAGTCATAGAAAGTGGATCATTAGCATGAAAATGATCTAAAGCATTCGGGCACATTTGATATCCATTTTTTATAATACACTGTAAGTCAGCAGTATTTTTACACTCCCCATTATTAATAGAAACTTCGGAAATAATCTCAGATCCAATTGTATCATAACCGCATCTTGCAAATTTACTTCCATAGTCAATCGTAGCGCTAGGTATCGTTTTATAATATCTATCGTCGAAAGCGGAAGGAAACTCGCTACAAAAATTTTCTCTTTCTTTTAAGGTGCTCAGAAAAGAATCGGTTCCAATTGCCCAGCAAACCCCACCAGACCGTCCTGTAATCTCGGTCAGATCAAAAACCACTACATACTCTGGATAAACACCATTCATTCTTCGAAAATAATTGTTCCGCAAATAATATTTTATGTTTCCATAACCATTATTTTGAAGTTCCTTAAATGACAAATGTTCAATATCCATTGTTCTAAAATTAATACCTGTTTTAGGATATAGCCATAACTCATTGGCTATCTTAAATACCCTTTGAATATCATTATCGGTAATGTTATATACATCCGTATTCACTATTACCAATGTGTCCACAAAATTATTAAGCTTTATGATTGGCATCTTATCAATCGACGGATAAACACGCTTTATAACAGGGTTTGTAAATTTATTAGGGCTTATGGCTTTAAGGTTTCCCGCAAGGCTGGTGTTACAAAATGCAAGGAAGGCGACCGAGAAAACTGCTAACCCAAACAGACCAAGGCAATTACGTTTTCTATTGTTCATATTCATAAACTCCTTCGTTGGAAACACCAAAAGGATACGTGCAATAACTGCGCCACTCTAAATTAATGGTGACGTTTTTAACTATATGATTTATAAACGAAATTAGATGACCTTTTAGGGAGTAAGGCAAAAAAATTGACGTTTATGAGAAAGACTTTTGACGCTCGTCAGAAAAATGACAGTATTCAGGTTGTAGAGAAGATCAAAAAAGGGTCATCAAAAAAGGGTCAAGGCTTGACAGTATTCAGGTTGTAGAGAAGTTAAATGGGGCCGCGCAAAAGGATATAGCAATCAGATGCAAAGGCGATTCAAACTAAGAATCGGCAAAGATAAGAGGATGAAAAAGCTGACTACTGTCAAGCCTTGACCCCCCTACTAGTTAGTTTTTCAGCCAGACCGACATGATCGGATCGGTGATAATATAGTTCCCAGATTCTTTCTTTTCGACAAGGTCTTTCTTGACAAGAGTCTTGAGCGCTTTTTGTATTCCACCCAATGATACGCCACTTTTTTCGAGATTGTTCTTAGAAAATAAAGTAACGTTTGGGTCTGCGGCGATGGCCTTTAAAAGCTTTTTCTGTGCCAGCGTTAATCCGCTCCAGATACCTTCAAAATCTACAGTCTCGCTTCTAACCAAAATCCCAAAAGAGCCGCGTATGATCTCCGAGCTACATTCTTTTGCCGTTTCATCCCAAACGATAGAAGAAAGTTTTTGAACGTAATATGGATATCCCCCTACCAGATCATAGACCTCCCTGGCTTGTTCGTTCGAGCAGGTTTTTCCGGTTTTTTGGAACAATTCGGATATGTAGGGAGCAAACTCATCGATCGGGATCTCGCTCAAGGTGTAAAAGAAAGCGCTTTTATAGAAGGGGCGGGACTTTCCGGAGAACATATCCATTAAAGTCCTGCGCTTGCTACCTACAAAAAAATAGGAAACATCTTTTTGCCGCTGAATGTGCGACCTTAAGATCCCTTCGATCTGTTTTGACTCGTCAAGCTCGGTAATTTCCTGAAATTCATCCAGTACGATGCATGCGCGTTTTTTGCTTTTGAGAACGTATTTTTCAAGCCCCTCCATCAGGTCATCCAAGATCAACTCCATATTTTCCGAGGTGCTGTACTTTGCGGAGATCGTGTAACCGTCCTGCCCAACATCAATCGTGGGAACAATTCGGGTAAAAAAGCCCTTAATTTTTTCAATGAAGGTCCGCGGATCAATCCCTTTCCCAATTCCTTTATAGATAGAATTCGCGAACCTAAGAATAAAATCCTTTTCGCTTGATATTGGAAAAAGATCGACATAGGCGGTTAAAAAATCTTCCTTTTTGAGCATTGATAAAACGATCTGAACAAGTGAAGATTTTCCAAAGCGTCTTGGGGAGCACAAAACGACCTTATTCCCGCTTTTCGCATGTTTTATTAGATCTTCTTTCTCCTTAAGCCTGTCGCAAAAACTATCTTCTTCTATAACTAGCCCTAAAGTAAAAGGATTTTTCATATTCCTCCAGAATTATTCTAAAAGAATAATAACAAGCGCTCCTACAAAATGTCAAGGATTTAAGTGCAACGTGTGCGAAACTGCAAAGGCAACCACAGAGGGCACAGAGAATTTTGTTTTGTGTGTCTTCGGTATCTACTGTAAGCATACGGCATACGGTCAGGCATACGGTCAATGGGCTGTTGCCCGAATCAATTTAATGTTCCGAATGTCATCGCGCTTGCCTCGCCGAAGCTTTAGCGTAGGCGGGAGCTCACGAAGTGGGCGTGGCGATCCCGTGAAATCAAGCGGGTCGGGGGACACGTACTTTTTGGGCGAAAAGCCCTTTGGTTTCGCGAAGGCAACCCAACGGATCGGGTCATGTGAACGTCTTCCCAGAAATAGGTCATCTTGATTTTAAAAGATTTTTTACACAAAAAGTTCGTGTCCCCAGACTACAGATCTGCGCAGATCCGCTTTCATATCCGCGCAAATCCGCGTAAATAAAATTAATAATAAACTTCAACAAGGAACAATCCACAGGCGGGGGCCGTCTTGCCGGCTTTGGTTCTATCTCTAGATTCGAGAATCGTTTTTACTTCTTTTGGTGATATCTTACCTATTCCAACAGAAAAAAATGTACCGATAATAGTTCTAACCATATTCTTTAGAAATCCGGTTCCGAATATATCAAATATTATGTAATCGCCCTTTTTTTTGATCTTAATTTTGGTTATCTTTCTCACAGATGTTTTAGTACACGCGTCCGATGCCTTAAATGCATTAAAATCATGTTCTCCAACCAGATATTTTGCCGCTTTCTTCATCTTTTTGATATCCAGTTTAGCCTTGATATACCAATATTTCCCATGATTCAATGCCGATGGGACATAACCGTTAAGGATACAATATCTATAATGCTTACCCTTTGAATTTTTCTGGGCATTGAAATTTTCGGGGGCATCTTCAACATTAGTAACTACGATATCATTTGGCAGGACCGAATTAAGGCTGTGCCGCATCTTGTCGGGCTCTAGTGTAGAGCTTGTCTTAAAACTTGCGACCTGTGCATGGGCGTGAACACCGGAATCGGTGCGCCCTGCCCCAATTAAAACAATCTTCTCCTGGAGAACGCGCATGATTGTTTTTTTGAGAACCTCTTGAACAGTTATACCATTGGGCTGAACCTGCCATCCACAGTAATTAGTCCCGTCGTATTCTATTGTTAATTTAATATTACGCATTTTATTATAACCACCGCTGAAGCACAGAAAATCTAAGAATACGCTGAATTTTCTATCATTCGGCGTGTTCCATCTTATTCTGCGTCTCAGCGGTGTTACAATTAGTATTCAAACAATAGCCCAACTGAATAAATAGGGCCGGAGAGATCAAGGCCCGAGCCTCCGAAATTATCCACCCATTTATATTCCGCTTCCAGTGTAAGATAGATGTCATTTATACCTGAATCCATCTCGGTTTCATCGGAGGCCTGTCTATCGATCCATTCAAGCAAGAATTGGATCCCTCCCCCCGCGTTCAATCCGTATTTTACACCCTTTGTTGTGTTACCCTTTACGTTCTCACGAAAAAAAATGTAGTCTATCCCAACTTTAACATATGGAACCACGATCTGATTTTCCTTAAAATCAGCCCTGAATGCACAGGAGGTTTCTATCGGAATGAGCATGAAATTAAATTTATCACGTGAGGTTGTACCATCAGAAACGGCTACCGCGCTGCCATTTTCCATTAAAAAACCAAAGCCTATCATTGCTTGAAGCATTGATTTATAAAGATATCCACCCTGTAACCTGTACATTTCGTTGCAGCAATTTCCAAAGAACTGATCCGTTGTGCTATTGGATGGCATCCACCATCCGACCTTGATCTCTGTTCCCCAATTCTGCGGTGAAAATTCTCTCGCAAAGGCATTATTTGAAAATAATAGTATTAAAAAAAATACCACGCTTATCTTAAATATCTTTAAATAACCTCCTCTGAAAAAAACGAGAGTAAATATACTAACTAGCAGAAAAATAACGTGACAAGTGACGAACGACGAACGACCCTCCTTCGCTAAAGCTATGGCGGGCAAGCCAACGACGAACAACGAACAACCGCTCTCCCCCGAAAATGCAGCAGGTCCTCCAGTAGCCAATGGCGTAGCGCTCACCGAAACACCGCTAGAATCCTGGTAAGACCTTGTACCAACGTTATCATTAGAATCAACCCCCTCAACGCCCAAATAATAAGTTACACCATTCGTTAATCCGGATATCTCTGCAGTTAAAGTACTACCGGATGTCGGTTGAGATACGGTACCCACTGCATCAGCTGTAGCTCTTGTTGATATGTCATCTGCGATACTTACATAGATATTGTAGTATGAAATATCCTCTGCAGTTAGACGCGTAAAATCTAGATATACCCTTCCGTTACCAAACCCCGCACCTTCAATTGTAATTGCACCGGGTGGCGTATCCACAGTAATAGTTCCAGCATCACGGCCGATAAAGCCATCTGCATCCTCAACGAAAACAAATATTGTATTCGAACCTTCAGCGAACACAGATGAATTAGTTTCATAACTGAATGTTAATGACGTTGCCGTATCGGCTTCAACCGCCCCACTGTCAGTAGCATTGCTATCAGCGAGGAGCGTCCCACCGCTCTTGTCTATATCACCACCGGCATAGATAGTATACGTACCCGCTTCGTCGGCCTCAAATGTAATATCAAATGTATCCGTTGTGCCTATTGTTGCACTTGAAGTATCTCCTGTCTTGTGGAGCGATGTTATGCCAACGTATGGATTGTCGCTGATCACACCTATGCTTCCATCGGAATACGAAGTATAAAGATATCCATCCTCA
The DNA here is from genome assembly GCA_964536295.1 of uncultured Pseudomonadota bacterium. Taxonomy (GTDB): domain Bacteria; phylum UBA10199; class UBA10199; order CAZHVX01; family CAZHVX01; genus CAZHVX01. Next base: position 4,953 of record CAZHVX010000040.1, on the reverse strand, counting down.
AGGGACGAAGCAACAAGGGGCCCCGGAGTTGCCGGAGTGACAAGGGGTTCGTAGCTATCATCGGTAGTGCCAAGATCTATAATCTCATCATTTGCTGTATTTATAACCGTTAGCCCCTCGGCACCGGAAACATAGACATAGGTACCGGTAGGGCTTTCAACGTCGATAACTATAATGTCGGTCAAGCCACTATTCTCCGCAACATCTATTATGGTTGAACTTACGGTATGAGTAGAGGTACTAATCTTATAGATATTCGTATCACTAGAATTTACAACATAAACATAATCGCCGGTTGGTGTGGATGCTAATGCGGAAAGATTATCACCACTTGAAATGAGGATCGCAACGGCCACGGTTCCAGAGGCCGACATATAGTAAACATTTCCATTACTGGTAGCAACATACACCTCATCCGAAGTTGTGCCGGTTTTATCAACAAAAATCATGTCATTAATATCAACCGATCCCGATTCTGTAAGTAAAACTTCATAAGAATCGTTTGATCCAATATCATAAACAACAATTTTATCATCCGTCTGGTTGATAGTGTAAAGCTTGTCATCATCGGGATTTAAAACGATTTTCCCTAGGACCTTGTCCTGATTGGGATATATGTTTTTAGCAACCGGTTCACTTGCAAGGCTATCCATGTCGAAGATAAGCAGGTCGCCGTCATTTTGAGAAACATAGATACTATCATCAGATGCCCTATATGCAACGCCCTGAACCGTTCCCTCCAGATCATCATCCGTCGTGTAGTCAAATGGTTGTGTGCTGGCCAACGCAAAACTTGCCGTATCCATTATTTTTATGTAGCTACTGTAACCTATTATTAAATATCTATCGTCATCCGAGATATCAAACCCAACGGCCTGAGATGTAATACTTAAATCAATTGGAGGCACGCTGCGGTTTGAAAGCTCGCGCACCACACTTGGATAGGCAAAAACCTTAAGGGGAATAACTGACAAACAAATTATGATCAGGGGTAATAATCTTTTCACCATTTAACCATCCAACCATTAAGGAACCTATGAAAAGTTACATTAAACACCTTGTTTGTCATTCTGAGTGTAAGCGAAGAATCCAGTTTATTCAGTGTTCACGCGGGATCCTTCGGCTTTGCCTCAGGATGACACACAGTAAAAATAACTTTAATACGTCAAAACCTTAATTTTTCAGAGGTTCCTTAAGTACAACAATTACAAATATTCTTTTGCTAATATTTCCGCAATCTGAACGGCATTTAATGCGGCACCTTTACGAAGATTATCCGCAACAACCCAGAAACATATGCCATTGTCTGTTGAGATATCCTCTCTAATTCTTCCCACATAAGCCGGATCATTACCAGCCGCATTTATAGGCATAGGATATTGATTGTTTTTAATATCATCTATTACTTTAACGCCGGGCGCCTTTGAAAGCAACGCTCTTACCTCATCTGCTGATATCTTGCTGTAAGTCTCGATATTCACAGCCTCAGAGTGTCCATTAAAAACCGGAACCCTTACCGTAGTTGCAGTTAGTTTAATACTTGGATCACCAAGAATTTTGATGGTTTCATTCGTCATCTTCATCTCTTCTTTTGTATAACCATTCTCCTCAAAGCTATCTATTTGTGGTAAACAATTAAAGGCGATCTGATGATTGAAGTGCTCCACCTTTAATTCTTTTTGGGAAAACATTGCAACCGTCTGTTGAGACAGTTCTTCCATAGCCTTTAGTCCCGCACCGGACACGGCCTGATACGTGGAAACAACGACACGTTTGATTTTAACTTTGTCATGAATCGGTTTTAGGACAAGAACAAGTTGGATCGTCGAACAATTTGGATTAGCAATAATCCCCTTGTTCTTAAAATCCTCTATCCTCTCAGGATTCACCTCTGGAACAACAAGTGGAATTTCGTCATTCATCCTAAACGCCGATGTGTTATCGATAACAACCGCCCCTGCCTTTACAGCCTTAGGCGCATATTTTAGTGAAACATCCTTGCCAGCGCTAAAAAGGGCAATATCAATCCCTTCAAAATCAAAACCATCCAACACCTCAATTGGCATCCATTCGTCATTAAAGCACACCTTTTTACCTAGCGAGGCCTCTGATGCCAGCGGAACAACCCTCCCCACGGGAAACCCTCTCTCCTCCAGGATCTTCAGCATCTCTGCACCAACAACGCCAGTTGCCCCAACAACCGCTACATTAAACTCGGCCATATCTCCTCCAACTAAGTGCTTATTATTACTACAGATTTAGAAAAAGACAAGGATTAACTAGATTGTTTCTTGAATAGCGTGTCCAATTTGGACTTTATGTCCCCTTTTTGATGGAGACGTTCTTCGTCCTCTCTTCCAAACTCAAACCAGTCACAGAAATTTGACCGGTCCTTGATTGGGGTACGCGGAGCTTGCGTCTCTCTACATTTATTATTATAGACCTCATCATAAAAGATACATTGAAAACAGCAGTGCAAATCGCCCCCACACTTAGGACACTCCTCTGCTCTTCCGGGCTGACGATTTTTAAATTCTAATTCTGTTTGGCAAAAAAAACATTTGGTCATTTCATTCCTCGTCATCCTGAGAAATATCTTCACCACCGACAACAGAAAGACACTTATGATCTGGTTTTTCTGCTTTTCTTTGTCTTCTTTTTTCAAGGTACTCACGACTTTTGCGCAAGGTGATAAGCTCCTCTATGACACCAAATACAACATATGATGAAACCAAGAACAATAAGGTCACTTTTGGATTTAGCGCAATCACAAATATCGCACCAACAACACCAACTAATACAAAAAAAGATTTTTTGGATTTAAAATCTATCTGTTTAAAGCTTCGATACTTGATCGTAGACACCATCAATAACGATAGTAGAAAGGTTGCTGCTAGAATAATATAATTTCTTTCCGGAGAAATTCCAAATTTATCATCATAGAAGATAACCAATGTTGCTAAAACATACGCGGCTGTTGGAATGGGAAGTCCTTGAAAATCGTGACTTTCCTCGTTGTCGGATTGAACGTTAAAACGTGCCAGCCTTAATGCTCCACATGCAAAAAATAGAAATGCTGCGAGCCATCCCAATTTTTCAAATGAATACAAGCTCCAGGTGTAGATTAAAATTCCGGGAGCAAAACCAAATGAAGCCAAATCACACAATGAGTCATATTCAACTCCAAAGTCACTTGTTGCATGTGTCATACGCGCAACGCGTCCATCCATGAAATCAAAAACTCCCGCCAATAAAATTGCCCATGCCGCTTTTACAAATTCGCCGTTTATTGACTGAATAACCGAAAAGAATCCGCAAAAAAGTGAAGCGGTGGTACATAAATTTGGCAACAAATATATCCCCCTCTTAATGCCTTCCCTTTTTCTCATCTTATTTTCGTCCATTATAACCTTGCAATCGCAGATTACTCAGATTACCGCGGATTACGCCGATATTATTATATAATATTATCTGTGAAATCTGCTTTAATCTGCGCCATCTGCGATCACAACCTCTTACCGCGGATTACGCCGATATTATTATATAATATTATCTGTGAAATCTGCTTTA
>CAZHVX010000040.1:0-1283 GCA_964536295.1 uncultured Pseudomonadota bacterium | reverse complement strand
ATCTGCGCCATCTGCGATCACAACCTCGCTATTATTGAGCTTCCGGCACTAACCTTGTCCCCTGCTTTGACCTCAAGCTTTGTATCTTCGGGAAGATATATATCAACACGCGATCCAAATCTTATCAAACCAAAACGATCCCCTCTGTTTACTCGCACTCCTTTTTCAAGATAGCAAACGATTCTTCTAGCAAACCAACCCGCTATCTGAACAAAGAGTATATCCCTTCCCTTTTCATCCGTTATGAAAACACCATTTTGTTCGTTATCAAGGGCTGCTTTATCAACATGCGCCAGATGAAACTTGCCTGGATTGTACCATACTTTGTTGACGATACCTGAAACAGGCATCCTATTAACATGCACATTAAGGGCCGACATAAAGACACAGACTTTTTGAACCCTTCGATTAAGATGGCGATTATCATCCGCCAAACCTGCAAAGATAACCCTTCCATCCGCAGGGGATACAACGACATCCGAATCAATCGGAATTTTTCTATTTGGGTTTCTAAAGAAGAAACATATAAAGGCCGCCACACCCATGAAGAAGACAAAGAAAAACCACATATTAAATATCGCAAAGAACAGGGCTACAAAAACTGCAATACCGATGAATGGGAACCCCTCTTGCGTGATATAATACTGCTTTGGCAAATTAATATTTAACGTGTCTGAATTTTCCATCTTTGGCTCTCAACCCAACTATACTTACTATATTACTGCTGTGCACGATATTCACGTAATATCATTTCTATCTTGTCCCTACCCAGCAGTTTCTTTTTCTGCAGTTGCCTTCTATCCATATCCTCACTTGGTGTAAGATACGATTTATCATTAATCTTTTCCAACAGTCTTTCGAACTCTAGATGTTCCTCATACAGCGCCTTCAACTCCGCATTCTCATTTGATAGTGTCTCGATCAGTTCGATATCCCTTTTTTCCATTTTAAAAACCTCCTCATCTAGTGGTAATAACAGAAAAGTCGCTTAGGCCCTTTGGCCCGCGACTTTATAAAAAAATCAACTTATTACATTTTTAAGGTGGACGCTCACGGAAGCGCCCACCATTAAGTGGATCATGAGCCGGATGCTATATTCATATCCCCCTTTTGTCAAGATAGTATAACATATGAATATCATTATATTATTTAACCACAAAGACACTAAGAATTTTTTATTCTTTGAGCCTTTATTACTTAGTGGGGAATGGGCTTCACTGTCTGCGGACAGGCTGTGTCATAATAGGGTTTTTCCACTTTTTTGTCATTCCCGCGAAGCTTGC
>CAZHVX010000039.1:0-14531 GCA_964536295.1 uncultured Pseudomonadota bacterium | reverse complement strand
TAACAGTGCTAATCCCACAATCGCTGATACAATCCCAACCAATATTTGAATTATTGGTTTTCCTCCAGAAATCTTTGATAGATTACTTGACACTGGAGGTAGGGCATTGATCAACCCTCCCGCTACTAACAATCCTGCTCCTATTGTTGCGATTGACATAGATGCCTCCTTTTTTTGTTCACCGCTGAAGCGCAGAAATTATTTAAAAACGCAGAAATTATATTTTTAGCATATTTTTTATTATTCAGTGCCTCTGCGGTAATAAGATTAGCTCAGCGTGTTCAGATTTATTCTGCGTCTCTGCGGTGAATAGTATAGAAAAGAAAAAAAAGTAGCAATACGCGGTGTGTTGTATCGATGCGTCACAAAATAGTGTCTGCGTATATCAGCGTTTCAGGCGCTCATGGCAAGGCCGACTGTTATGGTAAAGCAGAACTTAGAGCCTTTGTTTTCTTCGCTTTCCACCCAGATGTCACCACCCATTAATTCAACTAATCGTTTACAGATGGGAAGCCCCAAGCCTGTGCCTCCAAATTCGCGTGTTTTAGAACTGTCAGCCTGGACGAATGGCATAAATATTATATCAAGTTTGTCTTTTGGGATGCCAATTCCGGAATCTTCTATTACAAATTGGAGGGTTGCCCTTTCATTGTCTGATTGAAGAACATCTACCTTTAATTTAATTTCGCCACTATTTGTAAACTTTACGGCATTTCCTAATAAGTTTAGAATTATTTGTCTTAACCTGACCTGATCAATAAAAACAAGCCTTGGGGTTTCAGGTGAAATCTCAGAGAGAAGCTCGACATCCTTTCTTTCAAGTTCGTGTCTTATTAACATTAGTGCATCCCCAGTGACATTTCGGATATCTGCGATAGTTGGACTCAAGTTTAATTTTCCAGCTTCGATCTTTGAAAAGTCAAGAATGCTATTAATTAGTTGAAGTAAATTATTTGCACTATTTTGTATTGTTTGAATCTTTCCCTTTTGTTCATCGTCAATTTCGCTTTCCAAGAGGAGTTCAGCAAAACCGATTATTGCATTCATGGGGGTTCTTATTTCGTGAGACATATTTGCCAAGAATTCACTTCTTACCTTGAAGGCCTCCTGGGCCTCCTGACGCGCAATGTCGGCTTCTTCGCGCCTGGTTTCAAGCATTGTGACAGACTCTTCTAAGGCTTGGGCTAGGTGGTTTAGCGATCTTTGCAGTGTTCCCATTTCATCGTTTCTATCCGCAATCAACCGTTCCCTGTAAATTCCCTGCGCCAGTTTATTGGAGAGAGCAAGCATTTTGGAGATTGGTTTGACTATCAAGCGCCTGTTCATAAAATAAAGTGATGAAGCTAACACTAGACCTGTAACAATTACCAAAATTGATAACTGAAGGATTCGTATGATTCTTATTCGCTCAATATCTTTGCGTGTAAAGTATATTTTAACATATCCAATCTTTCTTTGACCATATGTTAAAGCACGTTCTATTGCTAAATCATAAACAATTTCTTCTTGATCGCGCTCATAAACGTAAATTCTTTCGTGTTTTTCATCGAAAAGTTCAACCTCAACAAGCTCCTTTGTGCTTCCAAGCTCGATTATTTGTCTGGCTTCGCGTACATCCAGTTTCCATAATGTTCGGGGTAGGGTCGATTCAAGGAAGTTGACTGTTCTGTCAATCCTTTCTTCTGCTTCCATAGTTAGTGTAGCAACTTCCCTTTGGATTAGAAAAAACCCTAATATTCCAAGGATGATGGTCAAAATTATTATTATGGAATAAAACAATTTATCAGCTATTGATAGTTGACCCGCGAAAAACATTTTTTTAATAAATTTTTTCATTAGTTATCCACGAATTTTACGGAATCTTTCACGATATCATAAAAATGTTCATTTCTAATGCGCCATCCCTTTGCCGGCGTATTTTCTAAGAGCTTATCTTTAAGTTCTTGATTTTGATCCAGTTCAAGTAAAATATCCTGAAGTTTTTTAACAAAATCCTTGGAGATGTGGCTACTTGCTGCCCAGCACAAGCTTGGTATCGGGGGCGTTGTATAAAGGATTTTGAATACATTGCTATGTTTTTGCTGGGCGATCTCAAGATTGTATTCCCATGTCGCCCCCAGGTCGATGAACCCCTCAACGATTGCATCGGTTACTTGGGGATGATTGTCAAAGAAAGATACTGTTTTAAAAGTGTCCTTTGGTTCAATGTTGTTGCGTCTAAACATCGTCATTGGATACACATACCCTGACGAGGATGACTTAACTACAAATCCAAAATTATATTTTTTGCCATTTTTTATTACTTGATTGAAATTTTGATCTTTAAATTTGTCTTTTGAGCCAATAATATATCCATGATAAGAGTCCTTTAATTGATTTCCAACGGGTCTTGTAATTGTTGCTATGTACTGGATATTGTTTTCGTCAAATTTAGCCTTAACATAGGAGACCGGTGACATCTCCGATATATCGATGCTTCCGGTTATCATATCTTTGATTGCGATATGATAGGTTTCCAAAATCAAAAGTTGAAATTTTTTTCCGGTTTTTTCACTTAGATAAGTTAGAAGGGGTGTGTACGCTTCTTTCATCTGTTTTGCTTCGCCCCACGGTGTAACTCCAAATAGTATTACATTTTGGTCATGACGTGTTCTAAACTCACGGGTAGTTGTTTTATGGCTTCCGATGTAGATACTAAGAATGATTGCCAATGCGATGAGCGCTATTACCAAGGTGGCAAAGATGAATTTGTTCATATAACTATAATCTCATAAAATATGAATCTATAAAACATTTTTTTTGGAATTAAAGAAAATAGGGTCTGATAAAGCTTAGTAGGCTATACTGGTTTTGATGTCTATCTCAGGATGCAGCCTGTGCTTGATAAGGCAGTTATTGATGGCCTTTTCCATTTATGTTTTTGAAACAGGATTAACGCCGATAAACGCAGATAGTTCTAAGTAACTATCTGTAACAAAAAACAAAAACATCAGCGTTTATCAGCGTTAATCCTGTTCCAGATTTTTACAAACCCAAAAAGTTGATTGCTATGCCACTGGCAAATATTGCACCACCGGCCAATGCGTGTGAATAGCGCTCCATTTTTTTAAGTGGAAGAAGGTTGATACCGAAAATTGTGACCAATACCATCGCCATCATTGTTGATATCGTAATAACACTGAATATTGTCGTAACAGCTATTACTCCAAAGATATCGTTTTTTGCGGCGGGGTACATTAATATTGGTATAAGTGGTTCGCATGGGCCCAAAACGAAAATTACAAAGAGGGTCCATGGTACAAGGCTGGTCTTTGATTTTTCTTCATGCACATGTGCATGTTCATTATTGTGAGCGTGATCGTGCGCGTGTGAGGTTCCATCCGAATGTATATGCATATGCTTGTGTGGTTTATTTTTGATTGCTATCCGCAAGCCCCAAATAAGATAAACAAAACCAAATGTCATTAGTGCCCACCCGGCCATCTCACCCCTGAAGCCCTCAAAAAATTCTAGTTTGCTGACACCAATTCCAAGGGCGATGCCGATGAATCCAAGGACAACGGAGCTTAATACATGTCCCAATCCACATAAAAAGGTTATCCAGCTGGTTTTTGCAATGGACCAGTTTCTGGCCTTGCTCATGACGATAAATGGCAAGTAATGGTCGGGACCAAATAATGTGTGGAAGAAACCAATCGATGCGGCGGTCACATATAATACCGTTAATTCCGTATTCATTTACATCTCCTTTGTGTCCAATTTGAATGTCCTAACTAAACTAAAAAGGGGGAATGATCAACAGTAATTTTGGCATAATATATTTAAAAAAAATGACTATTTGATTGATAAACTATAGTATATAAAGTATAGTTTATATAGTATGCTTCATTACACAGCCATAGAGATAAAAACTTTTATAAAACAAGGGGTTAAGTTGCCGCTTGCTACGCAGAACTATCCATCCAGGGGGCAAACGACGGTTCAGGAACTCTACCAAACAACAATAGGAAAACTGTTTTTGAAAAAGGTATCAGAAAGAAATCATAAAGAATGTCAAATTGATGTGCCGTCTGGTACGTTAGCGGAGCGGGAATTCTGGGCATATTGTCTGGCAAGGAATGTGGGTCTTTTTGTTCCAGAGATCTGGCTCTTGGATCCATCAACCACTGTGCAGACGTGGTTCGATTATCCTGATGGCCACATATACAAGACAAGTACCGGCATTATGGAGCTAACTGCCAAGAATATCTTTGATTGTGTCCTTTTTGACTGGATCACGGGGCAGGTGGACCGCCACGATGCAAATTATCTTTATGATTTTAATAAATGTAATGTTATTCCCGTTGATTCGGCGCACTCATTCTTAAAATACGAGGGAAGCATGCCGGATTATCTGCATCTTTATGAGATTAAGTATCCCGATTTGCTGAATAGAAGAGTAAAAAGTGATATCAGTGACAAGGTTTTTAATTTATCAATAAATAAAATCAAGAAAATGGTTCCACTAAGAAACGATGTTGAATTAACCGCGCTTGTGAAAAGAATCGATAAGGCGCGCGATGTATCTTCAATGAATGATCTTATTAATTTATATAGGAGCGGAAAATGAAGCCCACAAAGGAAATGCTGGATACATTTATTAATGCGCTGCAACTGAGCATAAAAACGAAAATAATCGGAACGACAATGGATAAAGACGACGCCGTTACGATCAACTTCGAAAAACCATCCTCCGGTGATTCTAATCTTAAAATATTTCTTAAGATCTTTGACGATGGTAAGTGGTTCAACAAAGAAACTTCCTTTCTTATACCAAATGCCTCAAAGATAAACTGGCAGGTGCTTGAGACATTTCTGCAGATAACAAGGATGAATAGGAATAATATCCTCAAATGGGCAGAGACAAATGAAGCCGCGATGGACGTGGCCACAAGGATCGGTTTTAAGTGCGCGCAGGTTGGAGTAATTGGCCCTGCTCAGGCGGCAAAGATTGTTTTTGACAAAGTTAAAGAGCGGGGGCTAACCATTAGAGAGATTGCGGAAAAAACGGGGCTTACCCAAGTGTCGATAAGTAATTTTAAATCAGGTGGAGATATTAAGTTTTCTAACTTAATAAAAATTACAAATGTCCTGGGTTTTAGAATAAAAATCATCTCCTGAACAGAATCGCGGAATCGCGGAATCGCGGGACACGAGACCTAATTCAAATAACCCAACAAAATCAGCAACATATGTTTTGCATAAACACCAGTTCAATAAGTAAGTGCACTAGATAGGAATTGGTTGACAGCCTCGTATGGGGGGTAAGAAGGATTCTACTTAAAAATGGTGCAAAAAGTGTCATACAATTTGTCACTTAAAACCTTCCTAAAAAAGGGGACCCCTTTTTTAGGAAGGTTTTAAGTTGACAAATTGTATGGTTGAAGTTAAATAACACAAAAGCTACCAAATTAGTGGCAATTAGTCGAACGATAAATAATTAACAATATCAAGGGATTATATGTTTAAACTATCCACAAAGGGATTGTATGGAACCAGACTAATGCTTGATTTGGCCCTAAACTATGGAAATGGTCCGATTTCGCTTAAAAAAGTGGCGGATCGTCAGGAAATTTCCAGTAAATATCTTGGGAATTTGGTATCGGATCTTAAAAAGGAAAGGTTGGTTTTAGCAAACCGTGGCGCCTATGGTGGATATGAATTATCTCGCAGTCCATCAGAGATTACCTTGAGCGAGGTTGTTCAGGCAGTTGAAGGTCCGCTAGAAATTTCTAAGTGCGTTACAAGTTCGAAGTGTAAAAGACAGCATCTGTGTATTGTGCGTGACGTATGGAAAGAAGTCAGCGATAAGGTTCAGGGAACGCTGGATTCCATAACGCTTCAGGATATGGTTAACAAACAGATAAAAAAACAGGGCTCGACGAGTTACAATATTTAATGGGAAAACACGATGAATAAAAAAGCAATTGCATTACTCTCTGGGGGGTTGGACAGCATTCTAGCGATCAAGGTAATTTTAGATCAGGGAATAGAGGTCGAGGCCCTTAATTTCTTTACACCGTTTTGCCAGTGTAATCGTAAATCCGGGGGTTGTGGCCACGAGGCACGAAAGGTTTCAACAAAACTTGGCGTAAAGCTTTCTGTAGTGAATGTGTCAGAAAAATTTTTAAAGGTTATTCAGAATCCAAAACATGGCTATGGAAAAAATATAAATCCATGTTTGGATTGTAGGATTTTGATGTTTAAAGAGGCCAAAGAATATATGAATCAGGTTGGTGCCTCCTTTGTTATAACGGGGGAGGTTTTGGGGCAAAGGCCCATGTCACAACACAAGCGGGCCCTTAAGATAGTGGAAACTGAGAGCGATTTAGCGGGGTTGATCTTACGTCCACTGTCGGCCCAGTTGTTGGAGGAAACGATCCCCGAAAAAGAGGGCGTGGTGAATAGAGAAGAATTGCTTCAGATTCACGGAAGATCGCGAAAGGCACAGATGAGCCTGGCCAAGGATCATGGGATAAATGATTACCCATGTCCCGCGGGAGGTTGTCTATTGACAGATCGCGAATTTGCAAAAAAAATGAGAGATCAGATGAAATATAAAACCCTAACGGTTCATGATGTTGAGTTGCTTAAGATAGGGCGGCATTTTCGTTTGTCTCCAAAGGCGAAACTTATCGTTGGTCGAAATGAACTGGAAAACCAAAAACTGCAAAACTATTACAGGGACACAGATGTTCGTTTTGAACCAAATAAAATTCCGGGACCCACAGCCCTGGCAGTAGGCGAGTTAACAGCTGAAGAACAAGAAGCTTGTGCGCAGATAGTTGTTCGTTACTGTGGTAAGTCATCCGATGAGGAAGTGAGTCTGAATGTAACCACTCCCGGGGGTGAGATAAAAAATATAAGCGCTAAGAAAATTAGCGAAGATAATTTGAAGAAACTAACCATATGAAGGGGAAAGACATGAAAACAGCAAAGAATATAACGGAATTGATCGGGAACACACCGTTGGTGAGGTTGAATAGAGTAACAGATGGTGCCAAGGCAACTGTTTTGGCAAAGCTTGAATCATTTAACCCATTGTCCAGCGTTAAGGATCGTATTGGGGTTAACATGGTTAACTCCGCAGAGAAAAGCGGTGCCCTGAAAAAAGGGGATGTGATAGTCGAGCCCACCAGTGGCAATACGGGTATTGCCCTGGCGTTCGTAAGTGCGGCGAAGGGTTATAAGTTGGTTTTAACTATGCCGGATACGATGAGTGTTGAGCGTAGAAATCTGTTAAAGGCCTTTGATGCTGAACTTGTATTGACTCCAGGAGCTGAAGGAATGAATGGTGCGATTAAGAAGGCAGAAGAATTGGCTGCACAGAATGAAAATTATGTCATCCTCCAACAGTTCAAGAACCCGTCAAATCCCGATATTCACCGTAAAACTACAGCAGAAGAGATCTGGAACGATACCGATGGTAAGGTTGATATCTTGGTTTCCGGAGTTGGTACGGGGGGAACTATTACGGGCGTATCTGAAGTTATAAAGAAGAAAAAACCTGGATTTAAAGCAATTGCGGTCGAACCCGCTGCATCACCTGTTTTATCAGGTGGGAAACCCGGGCCTCACGTTATTCAGGGGATTGGGGCGGGGTTTGTTCCAGAAGTATTAAATAGAGATATAATAGATGAGGTGTTTAAGGTTGAAAATGAAGAGGCCATTGCAATGACAAGAAGATTGTGTAGAGAAGAAGGTATCTTGGCTGGGATTTCATCGGGTGCGGCGTGTCATGCTGCTGTCGAAATTGCTAAGAGGGAAGAAAATGAGAATAAATTAATTGTGGTTGTTTTTCCAGATACGGGTGAGCGGTATCTGAGTACACCAACTTATCAAGATTTGAGTTAATTATGGAAGCTATAGTTATTTATATTACAGCATCATCAGAAAAAGAAGCGCAGCATCTTTCTGACGTTTTGCTTGATAATAAAGCGGTTGCCTGTGTGAATATTGTTCCAAATGTCCAATCCAACTATTGGTGGAAAGGAAACAAGGAAAAGGCCTCTGAACTTTTACTGATTGCGAAAACAAGGAAGACTTTACTGAACAAGGTGGTAGAGTTAATAAAGGCAAATCATTCCTATGATGTGCCGGAAGTCATTGCCATTCCTATTGTAGGTGGCAATTTAGATTATCTAAATTGGATAGATGAGGAAACGGGGGAATAAATGTTCAAGTATTTGCATGAAGACTTTAAAACGGTATTTAAAAAGGATCCTGCGGCAAGAAATGTCATCGAGGTTTTAACATGCTATCCTGGTCTGCATGCACTATTTTTTCATCGGATATCAAATTTTTTATGGCGACATGGATTGAAGCTTGTGGCCAGAATGCTTTCGCACTTTTGCAGATGGATAACCGGAATTGAAATTCATCCGGGAGCAACAATTGGTAGAAGGTTTTTTATTGATCATGGAATGGGTGTTGTGATTGGAGAAACTACTGTAATCGGCGACGATGTGCTTCTTTATCAGGGAGTGGTTCTGGGTGGAACGACCCATGAAAAGACAAAACGTCACCCCACACTACATGATAATGTTGTTGTTGGGGCAGGGGCGATAGTTTTGGGCGCAATTGATGTTGGGGAAAATGCCAGAATCGGTGCCGGCTCAGTTGTGGTTCATGATGTGCCGGCTGGCACCACTGTTGTTGGTGTGCCAGGAAGGATCTATAGAGAGGAAAAGGCCAAGCAAATTGAGGTGTTAGAACATGGTCATTTGCCGGATCCTGTGGCGGATGCCCTTAGATTTGTTTTAAATGAGCAGGAAAAAATTGAGGCGCGTCTTCATAAAATTGAATCGATGGATGGAGTTAAGTCCGAGATCGATAAATATTTTAAGAAGAGAAAGAAAGAAATTTTTGAGACAATGTCCGATGAAAATTCTGAGACCGATTCAGATAGAGGTTTAACATCGAAAGAAGGATGCGATTGATGAAATTGGAGAAATTAAAAGATATTTTATCATCAATGGAAAGTGTGGTAGTTGCATTTTCCGGCGGTCTTGATAGTTCATTTTTACTTAAGGTTGCAAAAGACGTGCTGGGTGAAAATGTGATGGCCGTCATGGCGGTATCGCCGGTTTATTCTGATAGTGAAACAAATGCGGCCAAAAAAATAGCGAATGATTTGGATATTGAATTAAAGATAATTGAAACGAGAGAAATTGATGATCCTAAATTTAAATCAAATCCCAAGGATCGTTGTTATTGGTGTAAAAAAGAACTATTTGGTAAAATTTTAGATATCGCCAAGAAAAATAATTTTAAACACGTAATCGATGGTGCAAATCATGATGATTTAGGTGATTATCGTCCTGGAAGTCAGGCTGCACGCGAATTGGGTGTTAGCTCCCCATTACAAGAAGTTGGTTTTACAAAGGATGACATTAGATCTTATAGTAGACAATTAGGCCTTTCGACGTGGGATAAACCTTCAATGGCGTGTCTTGCCTCGCGTTTTCCATATGGATCTGAGATTACGATTGATAAGCTTAAACGTGTTGATAAGGCTGAAAATATATTGCGATCATTAGGGTTTAAACAGGTTCGCGTGAGGCACTACGAAGATACAGCCCGAATTGAAGTTAACAAAGATGAAATATCAAAGTTAGTAAGTATCAAGGATGAGGTTGATGTAGCGTTTAAAAAAACAGGTTATGATTATATAATAGTTGATTTGGAAGGTTATAGAATGGGGAGTATGAATGAGAACTTAGTGCTGAGAACTTAGAACTTAGCTGCCGAGTCCGAAGACATCGGTTACACTGTTGTCTAAGGACATCGGTTACACTTTCAGTAGTTCATTAACCGGGATTCGGTCTACAACCGGTTCCCGGAGTATATACTTTCGTTCTTTGACAAGTAATCGTTTTTGATCCTTATCAGCCTGATGATAGATTGTTAAGTTCTGTTTTGCTGTATCAATTGTTACCCAAACATATTCAAAACATAAATCCTTACTGATTGCTATTGTTTCATTCAGCATAGAGATCGAGCCATCCTCTGGGACGAGTCTCACAAAGTGAATTTTTCCTTTAGTAATTGGAAGTTCCAAATCAGGATTATAGTGAAACTCTTTGGGTAAAAATCTTTTAGTATGACTTGACTCTTTAGTCTTAGAGAAACGATCTTCTTTGTAAGTTTGATAACGGTTATGTTTCTCTAAAAAACGTGTGGCTTCCTGGCGCATATGATTCATATCTTCAAATCGCTTCTTTTGCCAGAACACTCGATTAAAGTGGCCGTTAAAGTTTTCGATCAGAGGATTTCGCCATGGTTCTTTCCAGGGGATAAATATAATCTGGACGCCAAAGTTGAGACAAAAGCGAATAAGCTTACCTACACTTCGGGCATGGTACATGCCACCACGAAAGGAGGCTTCATTATCAAGTTGAAGATATTCAGGAATACCATAAGTTTTCCAATCGTTGGTTAAAAAATCGAGGATATTATCAGTTTCTTTTGCTTGATATACTTGAAGATAAGCCTGATTACTGAATATATCAATGCGATTAACAGCCACTACTTTGCCATAACCTGAGATGTAACGTGGAGTGACAAGATCGAGTTCATGACGATGGTTTGGATATCGGGCCATTAAAGTGGGGTAAAATATCTTTGATTTACAGCTCTTCCTTTTTGGTTTTTGAGCAGTTAACCCTTGCCTTTTAAGAACAAGGTTAATGGTAGAAAGGGCGGGTAAATTTTTAATTCTTTGTCGATCCAGTTCTTGATGAATGGCGATAGCTCCGATAAAGGAATACTCATGTTCGGGCTTCTTTTGTTCAACAAATTCTTGACGAATCATGACAATGGCCTCCTCGATATCTGAGGCAGTCTTCTTAGGTGACAACAATGGTCTTTTCGATTGCGAGAGAAACCATTTTGGATTGTGCGGATCATAACGATTGAGCCATTTATGAACCCATTTTCGAGAGCGTTTGAGATGGTTGGCAATGGATGTGACATTATACCCTGCATTTTTGAGTTTAACACATTCTTGTCTTTTTGAGAGTCCATAAGTATCTTTGTTCTGATCCTCAGTTTTTTTAAAGTCTTTGTCATAATATCCTCCTTTATTAATGGTATTGAAGAAGGTATATTATAGCAAATACAAAGTGTAACCGATGTCCTTAGACATGGGGCCGTTAAGCCCTTAACACTCTAAAAAGTGTAACCGATGTCTTTAGACGTCGCACTTAGCACTTAGTCCTTAGCTAAGCTCTAAGTACTAAGTTCTGGAGGAATCGAAAATGAAGCGAATATATCTAGACTACGCAGCAACAACGCCGACATGCCCTGAGGTCGCAAAGACGATGATGCCTTATTTTACCGAGATTTTTGGAAATGCATCCAGCTTTCATTCCTTCGGCCAGGAGGCCAAGGTTGCAATTGAAGATGCCAGGGAGAGGATCGCTGATTTTATCGGCGCGGAACCTTCAGAAATTGTTTTCACAAGTGGTGGTACCGAAAGTGATAACTTTGCGGTTAAGGGTGCCGCGCATGCCCTTAAAGATAAGGGAAACCATATAATAATCTCGCAAATAGAACATCACGCAATTTTGGAATCCTGTGAATCGCTTGAAAAACAGGGTTTCAATGTGACGTATCTGCCGGTTGATTCAAATGGTATTGTCAATCCTGAGGATGTAAAGAATGCAATAACAGATAAAACAATTTTAATTAGTATTATGCATGCGAACAATGAAATGGGTGCGATTCAACCGATTTCCGAGATCGGGAAAATTGCCAAAGAAAAAAAAGTTTGGTTCCATACCGATGCAGTGCAGACCTTTGGGCACCTTCCAGTTAATGTGAAGGACCTTAATGTGGATATGTTAAGCGCCTCTGCGCACAAGCTTTGTGGGCCAAAGGGAATTGGTGCGCTCTACATTCGTAAGGGTGTAAAGCTGACAAGATTTATGGAAGGTGGCGGTCAGGAACGTAATCGCCGCGCATCAACTGAAAATGTTCCTGGCATTGTGGGTTTTGGTAAGGCGGTTGAGATTGCATCAAAGATCATGATTGAGGAATCGGAGCGAATTACAGTTCTAAGAAATAAACTTACAAAGGGCATTCAAGAGAAGATACCTCATGTCAAGTTGAATGGAGATCCGATTAAACGTTTGCCAAATAATGTTAACGTTTCAATTCAATTTATTGAGGGCGAGTCGATTCTTTTAAATTTAGATATGGAGGGGGTAGCTGCATCAACAGGGTCAGCCTGCACCTCCGGGACGCTGGATCCATCTCATGTAATGTTGGCCATGGGGTTGTCACACGAGTTGTCACATGGATCGTTAAGGTTAACGCTTGGTAGATATACAGAAGAAGAGGATATAAATAGGGTGCTAGACGTCTTGCCCGGTATTGTGGAAAAACTTCGCAAGATGTCACCATTGTATAAAGGGTAACGTTGTTTGGTGACGATGCCCGTATCGGTATACGTTAACGTTGACGTTGACGTTTAGTTAGACGTAACCGAATAACGTCAACGATACGGGCTGCGTTACCGACAAACGAGGGAGAATATGCAAGCATGTTGTGGAAAAGAAACAAGGGAGGGAACAAAAATGGGACTTCCATATAGTGAAAAGGTGATGGAACACTTCAGAAATCCAAGGAACGTTGGCGAAATGGAAAACCCAAGTGGCGTTGGTCATGTTGGAAATCCAGTATGTGGTGATATTATGGAACTCTATATTAAAGTTGAAAATGATATTATTACGGATGCCAAGTTTAAAACCTTTGGATGTGGGGCGGCCATTGCCACAAGTTCGATGGTTACAGAGCTTGTTAAGGGCAAAACGGTTGATGAAGCGCTTAGTATCTCTAACCGTGCGGTTGCCGAGGCCTTGGGCGGATTGCCTCTGATCAAAATGCATTGTTCTGTTTTGGCAGAAGAGGCACTAAGATCAGCAATTGATGATTATAAGAAAAAGAATGGTAAATAATATTAGTAGTTTTTTGACAGGATTAACGGGATTATTTTATTATTCTGAATCATCTACCATTGTCATCCCCGCCTTGTGACAGGATTGTTTAAGCGGGGATCCAGCAGTTGTAGAGACCGTTGGATTCCGGCTTGGCAAGATTTGCAACAGGGCCGGAATGACTTAATAAACAATCCTGTTAATCCTGTCGAAAAAAGTAATGGGTATTGGACGAAACTATGGAATTGATAATACAAATACTGCACACAACGTGGCACTATACTGAAGAGGCCTCTATCTGGCTTTTGGTAGGCTTTTTGTTTGCAGGGATATTGAAGGCGTTCGTTCCTTCAGAGTTCCTTGTAAATAAAATTGGTGGAAGAAATTTGAAATCAATCATTGTTGCAACATTAGTAGGAATCCCGCTTCCGCTTTGTTCGTGTGGTGTTATTCCCGCAGGTCTTGGGATGTATAAACAGGGGGCATCCAAGTCATCGGTGTTGTCGTTTTTTATTGCTACACCCGTTACAACGGTCACAACGATCTTAATATCGTTGGGGATGCTGGGTGTTCGTTTTACGGTTGTTGCTGTGATTGCGGCCTTTGTTATCTCTGCCTTAACGGGGATCTTTGGGATGTTTTTGTTGGATCATAAGAATGAGGACTTAAAAGAAGCTTCAAAAAAATGTCATGCCCATAACTTAGAGGAATGTGAGCGCTGTAAGCCAAAATTTAAAGAAAAGATTAAAACAATATTTGACTATGGTTTTATAGAAATGGTTGACGATGTTGGTATCTATATCATCATTGGTCTTTTGGGTGCGGGAATTATTGGATCTATAATTCCGGATACATTGATAGAAAATTACTTGGATGGAAGCCTGCTGGCACTATGTTTTATGGTGTTGATAGGCACACCTATGTATATCTGTTCCACCGCATCAATACCATTTGTGGTGGCGCTTCTTGCTAAGGGGGCGCATCCTGCGGTTGCTTTAGTTTTTCTGATTGCGGGTCCGGCTACAAATATTTCAACAATTCTAGCTATTGCTAAGGGAATGGGTAAAAAAACGGCAGCATTTTATGTATTATCTATAGTTATATTAACGGTGCTGGTTGCTTATGTAGTTAAAGTGACGGGGTGTTTATGATTATTAACACCGCGGAAACGCAGAAGTTGATAGAAAACGCTGAAAATATAAATTCTGCGTATTCAAGCCTGTTCACCGCTGAGACGCGGAATAAAAATGAATGCGCAGAAATTGTATTTTCAGCGTATTCGTAAAATTTCTGCGATTCTGCGGTGGCTATAATAGGAGAAAAAATGATTAATACAGTAGCTGCGATCGCGTTAGTTGTTCTAGTGGTGGGCGTTAAGATTTATATGTACATTAAACGCAAGAATACAAAGGTTTGTAAACATTGTCATTGATTTTTGACATGATTAACTGGATTATTTTATTATTTTGAATCATCTACCATTGTCATCCCCGCTTTGTGACAGGATTGTTTAAGCGGGGATCCAGCAGTTGTAGAGACCGTTGGATTCCGGCT
>CAZHVX010000038.1:5194-14677 GCA_964536295.1 uncultured Pseudomonadota bacterium | reverse complement strand
GCTGGAGCCTGCCCTCAACTTGATTGAGGGCGGGGATGACAAAGAAGTGTTTTTACCTCAACTTATTGAGAAATTACCCTAATTTATGGATAACTCTTTCAACTTAACGTAGAATGTTGATCTACCAATTCGTAGATCTCTTGCCGTTTTTGCGCGATTTCCCCTATTCTTTGCTAGAATACGTAAGATATACTCACGCTCGGCAATCCTGACAAATTGTTTCAACGGCACATTGGCCTCTTCAATATTTTGAACGCTCTCTCCACCAAAGAGATTAATTCCTGTCATATCTGTTCCCCTTTCGTTAAGAACCGGTCGGATTCTGCTTTCTTTACAAGCAATAAATATACCAACTTTTGATAAAAAATATTCTTATAAATCAAGCGTTTACAAAACGCCGCTATGTCCTAAAACCTGAACATTCTAGAATTTTAGATTATTTTCTGAAGTGTTAGAAAAAAAGATGGTTCTACTTAGAATCCCCCATCTGGAGTTGGCGAGTTTTGAAACGATATCCCATCACATCATTTATATCGTAGAGAATAACAAAGGCCTGGGGATCTATCTCTTGAACTATATCCCGCAACGAATAAACCTGTCTGCGATTAATGGCGCAAAGAAGGATATTCTTCTTCTCGCCCTTATAACCACCCTCACCATGAAGGATAGTAACACCTCTTTCAAGACCATCGAGGATCTTTTGCTTAATCTCATCGGATTTATTTGAGATAATAAAGGCGCCCTTCACATAGGGCAAACCCTCTGCCGCTAAATCACACATCCTTGATGCAATGAACAATGTGAAGAATCCCCAAATGATTAGATTTGGATCTTTAAACACAATACCGATTGTAAAAATAATTCCGGTTTCGATCATCAAATAAGCCATGGTCATAGATGTATTGAAGTATTTTTTAATGATCGCCGCGGGGATATCGGTACCCCCCGTTGAACCACGAAAACGGAAGATGATACCAATACCACTCCCCATAAGGATAGCGCCGGCGATAGCCGCCAACAACACATTGTCTGTCATTGCCCAGGCAGCAATTGGCTTCCCTGCATTGTATTGCTCTAGGATATTTGTCAAAAAACCCCAATTGTAAAGATTCTTAACGGACAAAATATCTGTAAAAATGGACCCCATAAGCATTCCAAAAAAGGTTCCTATGCCGAATTGCCTTCCAATGACCTTAACACCAATTATAAATAACGGTATATTCATAACAAGCATACAAACACCGGCAGGCAATCCGAAGATATGAAAAAAGATTTGCGACAAACCACCAACGCCACCTGGGGAAATTTTGTATGGGATCAAAAACCAGGAATAACCCATACCATACAATATTGAACCAATAGCAATACCTATCGCATTTCTGATTAGATGTTTTTTAAACATTTACCCTCTAATAGTTATTATTCCTTAATCTCAATAAAGGTCTTCTCTGCGCCTGTAAAATACAGGAACTGCGTTGCGATGTCTATCAACTTCAGCCAGGTCAATCTTGGCTGAAATGATCTGATTTTTTCTCTTTGCCATCTTTATAATATTACCCCCGGGTGCAACTATTTGTGTGTGCCCCGCAAATTTACATCCACCATGTTTTCCAAAATAATTAGCTGATACAACAAAGACCTGATTCTCCACAGCACGCATTTTGACCGCCGCATCCAGCGTTGCCACCCTAATCGTAGGGAAAGCAGCCTGATGCAGGATAAGTTGCGCACCATCAAGGGTAAGTTTTCTGTAAATTTCAGGAAAACGGATATCAAAGCAGATCGTTAAACCAATCACTACGCCCTCTATTTCAAACACCTTTATTTCATTACCGGGGGTAACAAATGCCGTTTCGTTGAATGGAGGAATATCACAAAGATGTGTTTTGGAATACTTCGCAACCATTTTTCCACTTCTGTTAAATATTACAGCATTATTATATATTTTTCCCTCTTTTTTCTCCAACAAACCAGCAACTATTATAACGGAATGTTTTTGAGCAAGTGATGACATCGTGTTTGTGGATTCATTTGGATATTCACTGGCCAGCTCTGAGATATTTTTTAGCACATAACCGGTATCAGACACCTCGGGTAAAAGGATAAGATCAGGCTTGTTTTTTGCAGCCTTATCAACAAGCCTAACAATTTTAGCAAGATTATCCTTCAGATCGTTATCTTTTGGCGTAAATTGAATAGCTGTAACGTTCATTTTTCCCCTTTTTTTGGAAACAGGATGAACGCTGATAAACGCCGATAAAAATTAAGGTTTGCTACCAAAACTTGCCAAATGAACATTAGCGTTAATCTGCGTTAATCCTGTTTCATTTACCGTGACAACGTTGCCTTCAATAAACTAATTGATTTTAAGGGCAAAAGCAAGTAATCTGACAGACTTACTAAGGAATTTGAGATGGCTGAAGAAAAAACACAAAAAGACAACGCGAGCAAAACCCCAATTGGCCAATATTATCTGATGGAAAAGATCGCTCAGGGGGGGATGGCCGAAATATTTAAGGGTCTTGCGTATGATGTTCATGGCATCAAAAAAAGTGTTGTTATCAAAAAGATTCTTCCTAATATCGCCGCAAGCAAGGAATTTGTTGATATGCTTGTTGCCGAGGCCAAAATCGCAGTTATGCTAAACCACGGCAACATTGCACAAATTTATGACCTTGGTAAGGTTAAGGATGATTACTTTATTGTGATGGAGTACGTAGATGGCAAATCATTAAGTCAGATTCATAAGCGTAGCCTAAAGCATGGACATTTAATACCACTTGAACATCTTTGCTACTGCATAGCCGAGGTCGCAAGTGGTCTTGACTACATGCACAGACGAGCGGATGATAAGGGAAATAATTTTAATATCATCCATCGCGATATAAGCCCACAAAATGTAATTATCTCCTACTCCGGAACCGTAAAGATCATCGATTTTGGTATCGCGAAGGCTGCAACCAAAATCGAAGTAACAGAATCTGGCGTTCTAAAGGGAAAATTTGCATATATGTCCCCCGAATATGCGCGCGGCGAAAAAATTGATCACCGGCTAGATATCTTTTCACTAGGAGTTGTTCTACATGAACTTCTCACCGGTAAAAGACTATTTAAGGCCGAAGATAACAAGCAAACGATAAGAAATGTCAGAAAATGTCAAACGGATCGCCCTTCAGAACTTAGAAATGGCGTGCCACAAGCCCTGGATGAGATTGTAATGAAGTCCCTTTGCAAGGATCCAAGGGGAAGGTATCAATGGGCCTCCGAAATGCGCAATGATCTATTAAAGTTTTTACACAAAAATTACCCTGAATATAGACCCGAAAAACTTGTGAATTTTCTAAAAGAAATATTCACTGAGGAGCTGGAGTCTAAGGAGTTAGAAGAAACACAAAAAACTCCATTTATGATAATTGACCAAACACACTCTGCAATCAAACTTCCAGAGTATGAAAACGGGCCGTTTGGGGATATTGTTAAAACCCCAACAAGCCCGGAAGATTTCATTCCCATGGATGATGAATCAAAGGAGGAAGATTCAGATTTTTCATACGCAAGGGAATTGTCTATAAAAAGTGAAATAACAAGCATAAGGGAAAAGATAACCAAAAAAGTCATTGTCGGCTTCTTTGTTTTTATACTTTCCTTTACGGCGCTTTTTTTGGGTTGGAAATATAATGTCATAAACGAAATCTCTGAATGGTACACAATTAAAACCGCCAAGACTCCATCCTCCCTGCTAACCCCCGCCACGCTTAAGCTAGAGACAACGCCCGAGGATGTCCAAATTTACCTTAATGAAAAGTTGATGGGGTATAGTACGCCACTAACAATCGGTAATTTAACACCCGATACCGAACACACATTAAGGATCCTTCGCGAAGGATATAAACCATATATAGATAAAATACTTTTCTCAGAAAAGGAAACAAGAAATATCAGCATTATACTGGATCGGGTCGGACCAGTTTATGGAACTATCGATATCAAAACAGAACCGGCGGGCGCAACCGTTTATATTGATGATACGGAAACAAATTACAAAACACCAACAACAATCTCTGAAGTTTCTGCAGATGAAAAACATAAACTTGGTTTATTTTATCCAAATTACAAATTCTGGCAGACAATGTTTGACGTGGGGCCAGATGCGATCGAACACTTTCAGGTACAACTTGCAATTGACTATGGCCAAATTGATATCAAAACTACCCCACCTGGAGCCGAGGTCCTATTGAATGAGAAATTTATTGGAGTATCGCCGTTAAAAGAGGATTTTATCGTGCCAGGAAGAACCTATACCGTAACATTATCTCTACCCGGCTATAAAACCTGGAGACAGGAAGTTAAGGTTCATGGAGGAAAAACACTTGAATTATTTCCCGTTTTAGAGAAAATGCGTTAAATTGTGTCTAAACAAATAATAGAAATTAAAACATGGCAAACGAAAAAAAGAAAAAAGACATCGGTGATAAGACTATCGTAACCACCATTGAAAGCATTGGGCTTCCAAAAAATAAAAAAGCCTATGTTATCTTCCTATCAGGCCCATTGGTTGGAAAACTACACCTTTTAGAGGAAGGCGAAACAGTTTTGGGTCGTGGGAAAAACGCAAATATAAGTATAAATGACAACCGCATCTCAAGACATCATGTAAAGATCAACCTTGAGGGTGAAACTGCAATCATCGAAGATATGGGAAGCACCAATGGCACCTTTGTCAATGGCCAACGCATTAAAACTTATGCTTTGCAGGATGGTGATAAAATCCAGATCTCCTCATCAACAATCTTTAAATATGCATTACAAGATAAAATCGAAAAGATATTTCACGATGAACTATACAAAATGGCAATTATCGATGCCGTCACCGGGATTTATAACAAAAGATTTTTTTCAGAACGTATCAGGGAAGAGTTTAGTTATTTCAAACGAAGTGGAAGTCCCCTTTCGCTCCTAATGATCGACATCGATTTCTTCAAGAAGGTCAACGATACACATGGACACTTAGCGGGAGATTTCATACTTCATCAACTAACCCAACTTCTAGCCGCCATGGTTCGTCACGAGGACATTTTGGCAAGATATGGTGGTGAAGAGTTTGTAATTATCCTTAGGGAAACCGACACAGAGGGGGCAATAGTCCTTGCTGAACGTATGAGAAAAGCAGTTGAAGAAAAGGTTATTCATTTTGAAGACAACGTAATCAACATTACAATCAGCATGGGAATAGCGACCCTTAAGGGGGACAATTTCAAAAGCCCATCCCATTTAATTGAGGCAGCGGATGCCAACCTGTATAAGTCCAAAGAGAATGGTAGAAACCTGGTAACCGCCTAAATCTCTAATGAAATCATACCTTTAATTCCGTTGACATAGCCCTCTTTTTGAGCTAAACCCCATACACAATAAGGGAGTGGTGGAAAATGCCTTTCGATGTCATCCCTGCGAAGGCAGGGATCCAGAACTTATTGAAATTACTGGATCCCTGCCGGAGTTTACCCTCGCGCAGGCGGGGGCAGGGATGACAATTTTTGAAAAAACAGTATTTTCCACCACTCCCAATAAAGATATAACAGAGGGTGTGTCATTCTGAACGAAGTGAAGAATCCCCCAAACACAATTTCCGACTCTGGATCCCTGCCTGCGGCAGGCAGGCTTCGCGTTGCTCAGGATGACAATATCAATTGCATTATGGCAAAATTGATTAATGGAAAAGAACTGGCCAAAAAGATCCGCGAGGATATCGCCACCAAGGTTACAACCCTAAAGGCTGAGGGGATAAATCCCTGCCTTGTAGTAGTTCGCGTTGGTGAAGATCCTGCATCCGCGGTTTATGTCAGAAACAAAAAAAAGGCATGTGAAAAGGCAGGGATCAAAAGCATTGAACATCATTTAGCGGAGAACACCACAGAGGAAAAACTAATCTCGTTGGTTAAAGAATTAAATGATGACAAAAGTGTTCATGGCATCTTAGTCCAACTTCCCCTTCCAAAACATATTAATGGTGAAAAAATCATTGACCTGATTAATCCCATCAAAGATGTAGATGGATTTCATCCATACAACCAGGGGAAGCTTCTAACAGGACGTAGCGGACCCCGACCATGCACGCCGTATGGTATAATGATTATCCTCGAATCGATTAACTATGATTTAAAGGGGAAAAACGCCGTAGTCGTTGGACGCTCTAATATAGTAGGCAAGCCAATTGCTTTGATGCTGATGGAAAAGCATGCAACCATAACAATCTGTCACTCCAGAACAAAGGACTTGGATAAAGTTGTTTCAAACGCGGATCTCGTAATTGCTGCAATCGGCAAGCCTGATTTCATTAAAGGATCGTGGATCAAGAAAGGCGCTGTTGTAATCGACGTTGGCATTAATCGCCTTGACGACGGTTCGCTGGTTGGCGATGTCGAATTTGATGAAGCCCAAAAACGCGCATCATATATCACCCCTGTACCAGGGGGAGTTGGCCCAATGACGATTGCGATGTTATTGAAAAACACCGTTGAAGCAGCTAGCTTATCAATATTTAGACACACGGATTAGCAGGGATTATTATCAAGGAAAATTCATGACAAAAAATACGGTCCTCTATGACGAACATATAAAACTCAAAGCTAAGATGGTTGAATTTGCCGGATGGCAGATGCCCATACTCTATAATAGCGTTATAGAAGAGCATAAATCTGTACGCTCGGCATGTGGGATTTTCGATGTCAGTCACATGGGATGTTTCGAATTTACAGGGGAAAAACCACTGGATTGCGTTCAATATCTAACAACAAACAACGTAAAAAACCTTACCAATAATCAAGCGCAATATTCAATGTTTTTAAATGAGCGCGGCACAATTATCGATGACATTATAGTTTATCGCATTAACGAAAAACGGATTTTGATTGTTGTTAATGCCTCCAATGAAAAAAAAGATTTTAATTGGGTCATTAATAACAAAACCGGTAATGTTGAAGTTAAAAATATCCACGATCAACTTGCACTTATCGCCGTTCAGGGGCCAGAAACAGCAGGGATCATGAAAAAGATCTCTGATATCAAAATAGATAACATTGAAACCTTCCATATGGGGGCCGGGACCGTTGCAGGTATCGAAAACTGCATTTTGGCAAGAACCGGCTACACCGGAGAAGACGGATTTGAAATCTTTGCACCTAAGGATGGAGCCGTCAAAATCTGGAACTCTCTTTTAGAAAACGGAGCCAAGCCGATAGGCCTTGGGGCACGCGACACCCTAAGGCTTGAAATGAAATACACGCTCTATGGCCATGAAATATCGGATGAAACCAATCCGATCGAGGCAGGAATCGGCTGGGCGGTTAAACTCGACACCGATGATTTCATCGGTAAATCGGCTATCCTTAAAATAAAAGAGGAAGGGCTTAAGCGCAAACTAGTGGGTTTTGAAATGATCGACCGCTCAATTCCCCGTGACGGGTACCCTATAGTTATAGATGACAAACCCCAGGGATCTGTGACAAGTGGCACTATGTCCCCCTCCCTGAATAAGGGAATAGGAATAGGCTACGTCCCAAAGGAATTTGCAAAGGTAGGAACCGAATTTTCTATTGACATAAGAGGTCGTTTAAGATTAGCAAAAGTTATAAAGACGCCCTTTTACAAACGTGAGGTTGCGCAATAAATAATGGAGGTAACAAACCATGGCAGAGATCCCATCAAATCTTAGATACACGAAGGATCACGAATGGGTAAAAGTTGAAGATGGTATAGCAATCGTTGGCCTCTCAGATTTTGCCCAAGAACAAATGGGTGACGTGGTATTCGTTGAACTGCCGGTCGCAGGTGAAGAAATCACACAGGGTGATACCTTTGGTGTTGTCGAATCGGTCAAATCAGTCAATGACGTCTATGCACCTATCTCCGGGACAATTGAAGAAATCAACGAGGCACTTCAGGAAACCCCGGAACTCATTAATGATGATAGCTATGGCGAAGGTTGGATAATTAAAGTTAAGCCGAGCAATGAAAATGAGGTTGGTCAATTAATGGACGGCCATGACTACGAAAACTACGTAAAGGAAGAAAGTGAATAACTGCCGCTACATTCCACATACAGAATCCGAAATTGGGGAAATGCTGAAGACTGCTGGGTTATCTAGCATCGGCGAACTTTTCAAGGGCATACCAAAAGAACTGCAATTAAAGGGAGATTTAAACCTCCCTATTCCTCTAGCCGAACCTTATTTAATAAAACACCTAAATTATTTAGGCTCATTAAATAAAAATTGTGATGACTATATATCATTTCTAGGTGGCGGAGTTTATCAACATCACATTCCTGCTGCTGTTAATGAAATTATTCGCAGAAGCGAGTGGATAACTCCATACACTCCATATCAACCGGAACTTTCGCAGGGCACACTAACCGCAATCTTTGAGTTTCAATCAATGGTTTGCAGGCTTACGGGCATGGAGATCTCCAATGCCTCAAACTACGATGGATCCACTGGGGTCTACGAGGCATGTTTGATGTCCAAACGCGTAACAAGGCGCAATAAGATAATTCTCCTAGAAAATGTTCACCCAGGATACAGAGATGTCGCGAGCACGGTGCTACATCAATCAGATCTAAATATTACCAATGCGCCCTATACGAAAGATGGGTTGATCGATAAAGACACACTTAAAACCCTGATCGATAAAGATACTGCAGGTGTTGTTGTTCAATATCCAAATTTCTTTGGCGGCGTTGAAGACATGACAGAGATTGCCGAAATGATTCATGCCGTTGATGGATTATTAACAATCATAACAACCGAGGCTGTAAGCCTTGGTATGCTAAAAACGCCTGGCGAAATGAACGCGGATATATTTGTTGGCGAAGGACAATCGTTTGGTAATCCGATGAATTTTGGTGGGCCACATCTGGGATTATTTGCTACGCGCCAAAAATTCTTGCGAAACCTCCCCGGTAGAATTGTCGGTCAAACAACGGATGCCGATGGCAAGCGCGGGTTTGTGTTAACAATGGCCACGCGCGAACAACATATCCGCAGGGAAAAAGCCACATCAAATATCTGCACAAACCAGGGTCTGTGCGCACTGGCCTTTACTATACACCTTGCCCTACTTGGCAGGG
This sequence comes from uncultured Pseudomonadota bacterium, assembly GCA_964536295.1. GTDB lineage: Bacteria > UBA10199 > UBA10199 > CAZHVX01 > CAZHVX01 > CAZHVX01. The sequence goes on along the minus strand of CAZHVX010000038.1, from coordinate 5,553 downwards.
AAGGTTTAGAAGAGCTATCCAGACAGAACCTTAACAAGGCTCAGTATGCAAGAAAGGTCCTGACCGGTCCTTGTGGTGCACTTTTAAAGTTTACCTCCCCTACATTTAATGAATTTGTACTTCAGTTATCAAGGGATGCGGAAGAAATTGTAAATAAATTAGTTAAGAAGGATATCTTTGCGGGAATTCCTTTAGGAAAATTCTATCCGGAATTAAAGGATTGCCTACTTGTTTGCGTAACGGAAGCCATATCAAAGGAAGAAATCGATTTATTCGCTTCCGAATTGAAAAAAGTATTGTGATGACACTGGATTCTTCACTGCGTTCAGAATGACACACACGTCGCGTCATCCTGAACG
>CAZHVX010000038.1:0-5094 GCA_964536295.1 uncultured Pseudomonadota bacterium | reverse complement strand
ACACTGGATTCTTCACTGCGTTCAGAATGACACACACGTCGCGTCATCCTGAACGTAGTGAAGGATCCAGCTTGAACATTATGAAACCAACGACTACAAATATTGCATTCGAAGAAAAGCTTCTCTTTGAACTTTCATCACCTGGAAGAAGGGGTTTTTTCCTTCCACCATTGGATGTTGAAGAAAGTTTGGAAAAGCTTCCATCAAATTTACTAAGAAGCAAACCGGCAGAGTTGCCGGAATTATCCGAGGCAGATGTCGTAAGACATTTTGTAAGATTATCCACGTGGAACTTCAATAAGGATGTGGGTTTCTACCCCTTAGGGTCCTGCACAATGAAGTACAACCCAAAGGTAAATGAAGTAACCGCATCTATGAATGGATTTACATCCACACATCCCTACCAACCAGAAAATACAATACAGGGAAACTTGCGCTTATCATACGAGCTACAGCAGTTTCTTGCTGAAATTAGTGGAATGGACGAAGTCACCTGCTGGCCGGCGGCGGGTTCGCATGGCGAATTAACCGGAATGCTTGTCATTAAGGCCCATCACGCGGCACAGGGAAATCCTCGAAGCAAGGTATTAATTCCAGATAGCGCACATGGAACAAATCCGGCAAGCGCTGCAATTTGCGGTTACAAATGTATCGAAGTAAAATCAAATGAAGAAGGCGTTATCGATCCTAAGGTTGTTGAAGAACTCATGGATGAAGAGGTTGCCGCGATCATGATTACAAATCCCAACACCTTGGGTATCTTTGAAGAAAATATCAAAAAGATAGCGGATATTGTACATGCAAAGGGCGGGTTGGTTTACGGTGACGGCGCAAATCTCAATGCGATTATGGGTTATCATAAACCGGCCGATGGTGGCGTTGATGTAATGCACTTTAATCTGCACAAAACCTTTGCAACACCCCACGGAGGGGGAGGCCCAGGCTCGGGCCCTATCGGCGTTGTATCAAAGTTGGCGCCATTTTTACCTACTCCGTATATTGTAAAAGATGGTGACACATTTAAAATAGACAACAACCGGCCACAATCTATCGGACCAATTAAAACATATTTTGGAAATTACGGCATAATGGTTCGTGCCTATACATATATACATGAATTAGGCGCTGCCGGATTAAAACTCGCAAGTGAAATGGCCGTGTTAAATAGTACTTACATCAAGTCCAAGCTGAAAGATGACTTCCATCTGCCGTACGGGAAACCTACTCTGCACGAATGTGTTTTCTCCGATAAAATTCAAGGACAGTATGGTATCAAAACATTGGATATATCCAAACGCTTGATGGATTATGGATTTCATCCGCCGACAATTTACTTTCCACTGATTGTTCACGGTTCCATTATGATCGAACCCACAGAAACGGAAGACAAGGCAAGTTGCGATGCTTTTATCGATGCGATGAAGGCAATCGCCGAGGAATGCAATTCCGATCCAGAGACCGTTAAAAGCGCACCCCACAACACCTTCCGCCGCAGATTTGATGAAGTCAAAGCGGTCAAAGAACCTCATCTACGTTACAAGTAGATCTGCGTAAATCAGCGTCTCAAAGCATTCGCGTACATTAGCGTCAAATATGATGTTAATTCGCGTAAATCAGCGTTTCAAAAAACCCTTGTGGGGACGACGACGGCAAAATCTAGCGTATCCTTTTCACTTAACAAAAACTCTGGTGGTGTGAAGAATGGTGATGAGGCCCTGAAGATGCGGAGTGCCTCTTCATCATATTTTGGCAGGCCAGAACTTTTTATCACAAAAAGTTCACTAAGGTTTCCATCTTTTTTGATACTAACTGCAACAACCGTTGCGATATATCCCGACTTCAATTCACCAACACTATGATAATATCTTAAAACGGGGATCGGGTTATAGGTTACGGCCAAAACCTTACCTAACTTGACAAAATATTTTGCACCCCTAAAGCGCGCGACATTTAGGTAAACCTTATCACCGACCTTATAATCCCTGTAAAATTCCTCCGGAAGCATGACAGTATCGCCAACTATGGGACCCTTACTAACAATACTCCCCTCTTTACGGCTGATCTCTTTTTTCCCAAGCAGAAAAAAATCCCCATCAACTTCGTAAAATTTATTTGTTGAGGGCTCTTCCTTCGACGGTTTTATAATCTTGGGGGCCTGTTCCTCGAAGCCATATTCAGCAACTGTCTCATCCTCAACCATCTGATTAAAATCAGACAAAATCTTTGCATCCTCTGGCATATCCTCGCTCTTCAAACGGGGATCGATATCCATTATCCACTTTGGGCCCTTTATAGAAATTAACTCAACCTCATTGGTTTCCTGAAATAGGCGCCCTAGGTAATTATCTGATATCATTAGAAAAAAGAGTAGGTGTAGAAGCCCTGACAGAATCAGCGCAATAGTGATTATTTTTGGAAATGGGTCTCTGTGGTACATAGCGAGATGCTATCAGATTCACTTAACGTTTTCAATACAGGAAAAAGAGTCCTTCAGAAACGCCTTTGATTTCAAGTCCTTATTTAACGTACGATTAATATATGCATCAAGGAGTTTGTTAACCGATTTCTCAATATTTTTTGGAATAATTCTCTTCGCCGCATCGATCATCGGTGTGTAAAGGAGTTTTTCTACCACCGCAAATGTTGCCTTTGGGTAGAGGTCCCCCAACATTTGAGGATGTTTGCAATCCTCACAAACGACACCTCCGTGCTCATACAAAAAGTACGCCTCTTTTTTTTCAACAAAATTTCCACAAATGACGCACTTACCAAGCGAAGGTTTATATCCGGACAACGCCAAAATCTTGATCTCAAATGAAGCTATGAGCATTTCATTTGGCTCGAAATCATTGCAATGCCCCAAAAATTTACTTAACAATTCGAATTTATCATGACTGGCCTGATGTGGTTGCAAAAAAGCCTCGGCCAACTCCAGGGCATACGAAGCCGCTGCGATTCTCTTTAATGATTTTTTCATACCGAGGAGCGGTACTATATTTGTGGCCTCTTCCAACCTAACCATCTCAGAATTTTTTTGAATAAATGATATCCTGGAAAGGGACCCGATATCCAGGGCCCCGCCAAAGCGCTTGCTGGACTTGGCGGCCCTAGGTGCAAAACCCGTCATCTTGCCATCATCGTAACCGAAAAAAGTTACAATCAAGTCCGATTCACCATATGGTATTTTTTTGAGGATTATTGAATCTGTGGTTTTACGATTTGTAGCCATAATTAATTTGAAACAGGATTAAATAGGGAACACTTTTAATAATGCCGTAGCGATGCTAAAGTAAACAAGGATACCTAGAACATCGATAGTAACTGTCACAAATGGGCCGGTTGCAACGGCAGGATCTATCCCAACTCTTTCAAAAAGCATCGGAACCAGCGTACCAACTATGGCCGCCATCATCATGGCAAACATTATTGACAGCCCTATCGCCAATGGCATCATGAAAAACGAATCGTGCCTAAAATAGGCAAAAATTCCCACTAATATTGCGTAAGAAAAACCCAAAATTATGGAGACTACTAGTTCCCTGCGCAAAAAATAACCTAGCCTTGATATATTGATTCTACCAGTTGAAAGACCTCGAACCATAATTGTCATAGACTGCAACCCTACATTTCCACCCAGGGCAATAATCACGGGAATGAAGCCCGCCAAAGCAACAACTTGGGTAAGGGTGTGATTAAATCTCATGATAACTTCGGCGGCTAATATACCCTCCCCCACTAATGTAATCAGAAGCCAGGGCATTCGTGATTTAATCGAGTGCCAAATAGATTTCTGCTCGATAGCGTCTTTCTCCGCACCGGCCATCAACAGGATATCCTCTGTTGCCTCGTCCCGCATAACATCGATCACGTCATCGACTGTAATGACTCCCTCGAGCTTATTGTTTTCATCAACAACGGGGATAGAAAGAAAATTATATCTTGAAACTATACGTGCTACTTCTTCCTGATCTTCATTAAGCTGAACCCTAACCGGATTCCTTTCCATTATTTCAACCAACCTTGTATCGGGGGATACCAAAAGTAATTTACGAAGGGACATCACACCAACCAGATGGTCGTACTCATCTACAACATAGATATAGAAAACAGTCTCGGCTTCCTTTTCACGCTGGATCGTGCTGATCGCTTCTCCGGCCGTTGTATCTTCTGATAAATAGAAGGCGTCGGGAGACATAATGCCACCGGCCGTATCCTGCCCGTACTTCATCAATTCTTCGACCTCTTCAACATCTTCCGCCTTCATCTTTGGAAACAAGGTCTCTGCAAATTCTTCGGGAAGAACCTCAACGATATCTGCCACATCATCTGCAGGCATCCGATGTAAAATCTCAGCTGTCTTTTTAACACCTAGAGATGGAAGAAGCCTTGAAACGGTTTGTTCATCAAGTTCCGCCACAACCTGCGAAGCAATTTCAATATCATCAATGAGTTCAAACACCCTCAACTGCTCTGCGCTATCCAGATGCCGCATCACGAATGAAATATCCTGAGGCCTTATCTTTTCCAGAATTTTTTTCAAACTTCTGATTGCATCGCGATGCAAGAGCTTGCGGGTAAGATCGACTAATAATTTAATCTTACTACTGAGCATTTAAGCCTCATTATTGAAGTGTCTATTCTGCTGTCATTGCGCTTGCCTCGCCGAAGCCTCTTGCCTCGCCAAAGCTATTAGCGGCGGCGGGTGGCGTAGGCGGGAGGAGCGATGACAGACTTTAAAAAACTGAACAGTTACCATTATTTTACTTTGGATTTACTGCCTATTAGTCCGATTAGTTTCGAAATAAAGCCTTCGCCGATTTTTTCTGGTTTAGATTTTTCTTTGGGCTTATTTTCATCCACCAAATATACTTCATCAAACCTGATAGAGACTTCGCCAACATCTAGACCAATACACTTCGCATATGATTTCACAAAGCCCTTTGCAAAGACAAATCCGGGCATTGTATCAAAGGCGTCTTTTTCAATCGCATTTAGCCACGTTGGATTTATCTTGGTAATATCTGCGATTTGATTTAGAGTTACGCCCCTTAATTCACGTTGCTTTTTTAGATATTGTCCTAGTGTTTCCATATT
>CAZHVX010000037.1:0-14801 GCA_964536295.1 uncultured Pseudomonadota bacterium | reverse complement strand
CCGAACGGGCAGGTGATTTTCCGGCGTATGAGGAAAATCACCGAAGCGAAACCGACTCCCCAAACTGCTTTGACCTTCGACATATCGGACAAATACACATGCGGGAAAATTGACGTTTTTATCTCTATTTGGAGAAATTTTGACGATTTCACATTTAGCACTCCAAAGGCAGCTCTGCCAATTCCCCGCAATTACATGAAAAATCGACATCGCCATTAAACCCTTATTTGGCGCACTTCTTGCTTAGTTATACACTGGGAAGGTACGATGGATAGCGAAAAAGACATAGTGACCGGTGATAATCTAAAAGAATATTTAAGGACATGGATACAGGAGGCCTTCGAACATCAAGATGTATCCACAAGCCCAGAGGTTGAATTTTATCTTGTAAATCTACTCGAAGAATTTGAAAAAACAGAAAATCTATTTGAATCAGTAGATGGTCACCTCCAGGAAAAACCACTTGCTATACTTTGGTCAAAATCAATACATGCAGATAGGGATACAAAAATCGTAACACTAAAACATTTAGGGGACCTATCGCTCTACATGGCTGGATTCTTTAGTGACAATATCGATCAAAATAAGTTTGTAGATCTGGATTACTATATTTCAATGGGTGGAGGGGCCTACAACAGCCTCTCCAACATATTAAGAACACACAAAACCTTTGGAAAACTTTTTTCAGAACTATCAGATGAATTCATTAATTTAATATCCGTCCTATCAGAAATTTCTGACAAGGCCCATCTCCAGAGTAACTCCGACATTCTAAGATTATACCAGCGCTGGCTTAAAACAGGGGATGAACGGATTAAAGAATTTTTACTAGAGGAAGGAATCTTATTAGATAAAACCCCAAGCAAACCCCAGTGATTCGTTTTAAAGATACCTATTGATTTTATCCCAAACTTTGCATAATGTACCACCCATGAATATCCCAAAAATATTCGTTTTATTCGCGTTTCTTTTGATTGCAGCTTGCGGGTCTCAGGAAACGCTTGATTTTGACACCTCTGTTGTGACGCAGGCGCCACCGGTTATAAGCCGCTTGGATCCATCCACTGCCAGCGCTGGGGATACCGTTACGATATTTGGCTTTGGCTTTTCTATTGCTAAAGAATTGAATATGGTCAGCGTTGATTCATCCTCGGCATATGCTGACACCTATGATTTGGTTGCATCACCAACAAGCAATGAGGTCGAACAATTAACATTTACGGTTCCAGCTGACGTGTCTGCCGGCACCAGCGTGGTTACCGTAACTGTTTTTGACAATGTAAGCAACTCTCTGGAGTTAACGATTCAATGAAAGACCTCCTATCAAAGATTATTCAGGATGAGTTATCGATCACATCACCTATCAAGAATTTAACAAAGTTACATGGTGATGCATCATACAGAACCTATTCAAGGCTTGAACTCGAAAATGGAAATACATACATCATCATGAAGATGCCAGCAGGAAAATCAAGCGCATCAGAAGAAATAACAAACTTTAACGGAGAACATAAAGAACTACCATTTATTAATGTTTCGAAATATTTAGCTTCCTTAAAAATAAGGACCCCCAAAATATACCACTATGACAAAGTTAATGAGATACTTGTTCTGGAAGATTTAGGTGACGCCCTACTTTACAGGGAGGTTGCCCATCTAAAAATAGAGGAGCAAATCCCGTATTATAGAGGTGTAATCGAGCTTTTAGTTGAACTTCAAAACAAATCATCAAAGAGCGATCCAAGTAATTGCATAGCCTTGCAGAGATCCTTTGATGATTATTTATTAAATTGGGAATTTGACCATTTCATTGAGTATGGGATCGAAGCGAGATTGAATTTGAAAACTTCCGACAACGAAAGAAGCACCTTCAATGAACTAACCCGCTCAATCACCAAAAAAATTCTAGACATACCATATACATTTACACATAGGGATTATCAAAGTAGAAATATCTTTGCATTCGGCAAAAATGATTTTGCTTTAATCGATTTCCAAGATGCCCTGATGGGGCCATGTGTTTACGATCTTGTTGCCCTACTTCGAGATTCATATATCTCCATACCTCAAAATGATGTTGATGAACTTGTAGATTATTTTGCCACACTAAAAAGGATGGATAAAAATGCAATTCAGAGTTATTTTGCCTTAGCTACTATCCAACGAAAATTAAAAGATGCGGGCAGATTTGTTTATATCGAAAAAGTTAAGGGGAATAATAGTTACCTCCAATTCATACCGACTTCAATAGGATACGCAAAGCAGGCCCTTAGCAAATTCAGTGAATATCAACCTTTAATTGAATTAATCGACAAATATTTTTGAAGATGAACAGCAAAATGGTAAAACAACAAAGCGGCAAAACAATAAAAAAAGCAATGCTTCTAGCGGCAGGAATGGGGACAAGACTCAGGCCACTTACATATAAAACCCCAAAGCCTCTTTTGCCAATCGGAAATCATAAGATAATAGACTTTCCATTGAACCTGCTAAAAAGAGCCGGCATAGAGGAAGTTTGCATCAACCTTCATCACCTCGGGGATCAAATTAAAGAATACTGCGGAAATGGCAATAAATGGAATCTAAATATAACTTACTCCTTTGAAAAAGAGATCCTTGGCACCGGCGGAGGAATTAAAAAAGCAGAATTTTTTTTTGATTCCGATTTTATATTACTAAACGCGGATGTATTAATTGATATCGATTTAAAAAAGGTTGCAAGCTTGCACTTTGAGAAAAATGGAATAATGACAATGGTGGTTAAAGAGCTTGAGCCTCAAATGCCACACACCCCACTATCCATTGATATAAACCAAAGATTGCAGGAGCTAGGAAAAACCGGCAATCATTTTTATGCCGGCCTCTCAATTGTCAATCCCGATCTAATAAAATATCTACCCATCAAGACATTTTCATCACTAGTCGATGATGGAATCAGGCCCGCCATGAAGGATGGAAAGTCCATCTTTACCTACCTTCATACAGGATACTGGAACGATGTAGGTACCCGAGAGCGCCTAAATGAGGCGATTTCCGCTTTCTCAAGCAATACAATTTCTCTTTAATTTCAAGCTGTTATGTTAAGTGGCCACAACTCTTCAGTTTCTTAGCAACTATCTTTACAATTTGTCGAATAATATGTAATAAGGAATCGAATACTATGAAAAAAACGCTACATATATTTTTTTTGTTGGGTATTTTAGCCATACTTGCAAATGGATGTCATAGCCGATTTGATGACTATATCGATGACGCCACAACGGCCATTGAACCTGCATATGACTTTGTTTCTATTTCAAAATATACATGCAACGCAATTCCTGGCACCATTCAGTTTTTTAATTACTATACAGAGGCACAACTTCCTAGTCCAAAGGGATTGCCTCAAATTCTTGTACCACAGGGCGCATGGAACGGATCCACAACGGCTGCCTTCGCATTCAAAGATGTAGATACAAATATTACGACAACTATCTGGAACGAAGGAAGCAGATTATACGTTGGAAATAAAAACTATTCAGTTGTTTTAAAGGCAACTGTAAGATCCATTAAAGCACTTAAGGTCGATCCTAATCTATTGGGCATCATAGTTGGAACGGATGCGGGCCTACATTGGGTGGTTGCAACTCAAGACGTTTCGGGCTACTGGATAGATCCAATTATTCAAAATTCAATCTGGACGGCACCAGTCACTTCGATTTCGCTGGATAGTGCGTTAACGGAAGTCATATCCGGCGATAAAACAGATATAATCTACTTTACCGCCGATGGAAACGTTTACACTGCACTTCTTCAAGAATTGCGAAATGGTCATGGATGTGTATTTCAAGCATATAATAAGTTAGAACATAAAGACAAATATTCACGCCCACACAGGGCATTTAAAGTTGTTTCAAGTAATGGCATTGCAGCATTTATAACCGAAAGCCATTCGAGAAGCGATTTTACTACGCAGGACCTAATCGATGGAAACATCAACATTAGCGATCTTTCGTCTGCCATATGGATCATTGATAATAGAAGTGATGCAAAACGAAAGGCCGCATTTATTAAATTTGGAGACTATACACTTGTTCCATTCGACATAACATACGAAGGTGACAACCTTTACGCTACGGCCATTAAATATAAGTCCAATTTAAATATCGAACCAAAGGTGGATGATACACTAAATGTCGAAATTGAAAATTTTGGATTAGAAGATGCACCCGAACCTGTTTCAGGGGTCCTTGTTTATCCAACCCCACATTATACCCCTCTGATATCGAGTTTTATTGAGATTCCCAAAGACCTAAACGGAACATATATCTTTCATAAGGTATACACAGACAAAAACACCGCATACGTCAGAGGAGTCAATCAATTGTTACAGATTGATGGATTACTTGCTAAAGCAAACAACCAGTCATTCAACGTACTAATTAACAAAGATACGACCCTTACAGGAATCCCAAATGAATTATATTTATGGTCCAATGAGGATGGAAATACAATTATTACTTCAACCTATTATGACTCTATATATTCCGGAACAGAAAGCTTTAACGTTGATCAAAATTCTTTTTTAGAAAATACATCCAATAAAAAATTAGCTCAACGGATAATGGCCGTTACGGATGAATTTCTATACTATCTTAACTCAGAAAATAAAATTGCCATACAGGCCCTAGTTACTTCAGATGAAACCAATAATTTTATAAGCTTGCCAAATCAGAATGACCAATGGATCTCCGTCGACGCCACTGAAAACATCATGGCCTCTGCAATTAAAACCGAGGATGGGATGCAATACATAAGCATCTCCGCTCTGAGTATTACAGGTGCTCCATTTGCCGAAATTGCCCCCAAGGTTATTGAAGACATTTTAATAACAACCGATGGTGGTATAGATTTGGAAATTTCAGATCTAAAGATTGTTCCAAAGGCCGACACATCCATGAATAGTGATTTTCTAATTGTGCTTTTAGCAGGAAATGACGAAGCTACCACCCTTTATCGCGCTGCAATATATGCATTTGATTTTCCTAGTGGATCCTTTGAATTAGTAACCGATACAGTCACAGATGAGGGCAACCCACTTTCTAACACTTATTCGAATTACACGGTCGGTTCAAATACCAACGACATTAGATTTATTGGTAAAACCAAAATCGTAGAAGCTGGTATTGAAGAAGGCACCTATACATTTAGTGGTCTTTTTCAAAGTGGTGCTACTACAAGCAATGCATGGCACTACAATTTTGTAATGTGTGACAACATTTGTGATGAAATCGGTTCCATCGGGTCGGTCGATATTAATGATGTTCATGATATTGATCTGAAAAACATTATCAAGGAATCCGTCACGTATAACGTCCAGGAATACGATATATCGGCTCTATCCGTTGATGGCACATTTACATATGGTGAGTATAATGGCGTACTGCCGATCGAATCGTACCTACTAAATTCACTAAAGGAAGAGATTGTTTCTGCTTCTATTGAGGCAATTGGGCCGTTAAGGATTGTAAATGTTTTATCTGACTCCAATGAATATTATTTTTACGTCATTGACACATCTAATCCAACTGACTTAGATATCAGTGGATCGTCATACTATAATATCAGAGAGATCGCCGTTGTAGGAAACACACTCTTCACCTTGAGTCCGGAAAATGGAATAACAATGTATATTTTACAGGATTAGGCCTTTGATATTTTAATTTTTATTTTTGGACTCGGCACAAGTGCTCGATCAGTTTAATTTCCACCGGCTGCGCCGATAAAAATTAAACTGTCGAAGCACTAGCCAATAATAACATCCAGCAGTGGCCCCACCTCAACTGTGATTTTATCAACGGGTCCAAATAATTCACCATCTATAGTATACTTATGGGGCTCGCTACAGGTTATCTCTACCTTTGATGCCATTTCATCCAAACTATTTTCACTATTTATGGGTCTGGATAAAAATGAATTTAAAACCTTGCAGAGCAAAGTCCTTGGTGGCAATGAAATGCCTATAGACTGGAATCTGCCGGGTTCTGTGCGTGTTCTATAAAAAGGGTTAAAACCAAAGCCGAAGGTTTCAACGGTTCCCGATGTAACCGCAACGTAGTTTTTAAATGGCCATTCCTTGCCATCTACAACAACCTTGGCGTCAAATCTTTTGCATAACCCATTGGCCCACTCTGTATTCAATAAAAATGAACCCACAATCCTACAACCAACCATCAATGCTGTAAGTGGAGATGGATGCTTTGCTGCCTCGTAATATATCTCAACGCACCTTGAAACCAGTCCCATTCCAAACAAAAATCCATGCATACCGTTAACGTTCATAAGGTGAACCCTTGTCATCTTAAATTCATCACCAGCATGATATTTATATATGAGATTGGACAATATCTTCTCTGGAGTTCCAGCAACTCCCAACGCCTGAGCCGCGTTATTCATCGTACCGCCACGTAGCAACGCAATTTTGGGAAACTTATCCTTTCCATAGACCTTCAACATCTCTGTCAACACATAATGCAATGTTCCATCCCCACCGCTAATCCCCAAAACATCAATGCTTTTCTCTTTGAACTCCGACAGCACATTTGGAACATCCAGCGAATCATGAGTTGCCCTACATGACCCCTTATCACCAACTATAAAGCTTAGCTTCTTTACACGCTCAGGATTTTTTCTATTACTTCTTGAATGCGGATTTAATATAACACCTATTCCGGCCATATTGCTTTAGTCGATAGTCGATAGCCTAAAGTCGATAGCTGACAAATATTGCTGTCGACCAGATACTATAAACTATAGACTTTTTCTTTACATACAATCTTCATCGTTTCCAGCTCATCTAATATTGGATTATAGATATCGGCCAATACTGGAATATGAACACCCGTTACAGTAATTTTGTTTTCTAAAATCATTCTTGCTGCAATGGCAGCCGGCAGACTTACCGTTCTGGCCATCGATGAGTCGCCATTTGGTATACCAAAATCAATCAAAGTGGAAGTAATTTTTTCCCTTTTACCATCTTTGCGTTCTGCGACAAAATTGTGATGTAATACAATCATATCCCGCTCACCCTTTTTATACTCCATGTTAACCAATAATTGGTCCACAAGGATATCCATCATCGATCCATCTTCGTGGCTAATTTTGGTATCACTTAGTAATCCTAACCACTCTATTTTACTAATTATCTCGGATTTTTCACTAATCCCAAGCTTTTTGGCTATACCAACTTTAACATCCAGATTGACATCAAGCCCAGCAGCCTCTTTAAATAATTTCGAAAATGTGTAATTAGAAAAATTATATCTTTTATCATCATCTATTAAGTTCAAATCAACAATGGCTTTCAATAATTCACACCATCCTTTGTTACGCAATGTACCGCGGTACATCGTACTAATTCCCTGTAGACCGTAGATGTCTATATATCCCAAGGAATCGCGATTTGGGTACGCTTCAAAATCCCCCAGTTCATCAACATGCAAAATCCAATTATGTGCAAAGAGATCCTTTGATGGAATCTTCACAACCTTTCCATCTTTTAGATACTGAGCGTTATTCTTGCCCGCCATAACAACACCGCGTGGACTCCATGAGAATTTGTAGCCTAACGGATTATCGTTACAATCCGGGGCAGGGAGCCCCCCACAATACGAATAAAAACTGACGATTTTTCCATTTTTATTTTTGACGTTGTCAACAATTCTCATGGCGGACATGTGATCGATTCCAGGATCAACGCCGATCTCGTTTAATAACAACACTCCGGCCTTTTTTGCATCCTGATCTAAGGCACGCATCGCATCACTTACATAGGAAGTAGTTACCATATGTTTCTTATGTTCAATGCAATGCTTTGCAACAGCAACATGAAATGTATAGGGCAATAAACTTATCGTTAGATCATTTTTCATGATTAACTGATCGAGTTGCCCATCATCTTTGACGTTAAGACTTAACGCCTGGCCATTTTTATGGCCCTTAACCAACGCCTGTGCTTTAGAAACAGTTCTGGATGCTACTGTTACTTCAAAGTTATGATTTAAAAGATATTCAACGAGTGGATGAGATACCAATCCGGCACCTAGTACTAATACTTTTTTCATTTCGCCTCCTGAAATAAGTTGAGAGAACTTAGTTGAGAGTAAAATATCATACGGTCCTGCTATTACGTTGTGTCATTCCCGCGAAGGCGGGAATCCAGAAGATGACGCTGGATCCCTGCCGGAGTTTACCCTCGCGCAGGCGGGGGCAGGGATGACGTGGAAAGACCACATGGTAGCGGGACATTCAGCTCTCAACTCTCAGCTCTCAACTAAATACTTCTCCAGATATTCATAATCCGGTGTTAATTTCCCCTTATGGACAATCATTGCACGTTTAATATCCGCGGGAAGATCCAGCGCCTCAAAACTGACGTTGTAGTCCGCCTTTGCAATCGCTGGAACGAACTCTCGCAATACCTTACTGAAATCAATCGATGATCTACGCGATAGCTCCGAGGGAAGGATATCAACCGCAAGCACAACAGGGCCATCCCCAACAACGCCGTCAATGGCCTCTTCTTTGTTAACATCCCAAACAAATACCGGATTTCCAGGATCAGTGCACTTTGATGTACATTCGATTGCGCCTTCAACATCACAGGAAATATCCCCTATAACTTTTAGTTTGGGTACAAATGCAGAATACATCTGCTTAAGGTATTCCTTTGTAATTAATCTTGGATATCTTTTATCCCAATAAATGCAATTAATTAACATCGTTAAATGCGGCACATACTGCGTAAATATTCCTTTGTACTTATCTGGATACTTAAAGTAATCCTGCAATTCAAATTTATCCTCCGGACTTATTGTTTGGACGATATCCTTTTCATAAAAAACCACCTTGTAGACAAACTTGTTTGAAAACTTACCACTTTCAATTAATGAGTGCAAATCCTGGGGCGACACTTCCTGTACGGGGAGAACATCCAGTATCTCCTGCGCTCCCCTGGAAACGTTTCCATACCCAGCAAACCCGCAGACCATTGGCGCTATAGAAGGATGAAAACCTTTCTTTGCTATATGTTTTCCTACCTTAGAAATAGCATCTTTTGCATCATCTAATGTTTTGTACTTCCATGCCTGCTTAACTTTTTTAAATGGCGTGTCTACACCCTCATCTTTAAGACGCTTTCCAAGTGCCCAAAGGCTATCGATCATTCCAGCTAATCCGGCATGCCTTCCAAAAAACACAAGACGTCTGCCCTTATCATCTGTAACTTTTTCATAATCAATGAGCGTGCACCCGTTCTCTATAATTTTTTTCAGCATTGGCATGTTCTGTTTTTGCCCCTTGATAACATGCGAAAAAAACATATATGTTTTATTATTTATAATAAGATTCTTCGGAATTTCCTTAACGGCAAAAACAATATCGCAAGCTGATAAATCTTCCGAAACAGTGGCGCCAGCCTTTTTAAAGGCCCGATCCTTAAAAATTCTGTTCTTTGAAGGCTGAACAACAAAACTGAGCCCAGATTTGAGTGCTAACTCCTGAATATCTTCTGGGATCAGGGGTACCCTTCTTTCCCAGATGCTTTTATCTTCTCTTCTTATTCCAATCATATTAATAATCTCCTAAGGAACTATATCAAATAAAATGCTGGTTTCTAGAACAAAAGCTATTAGCTTATAAGCCTTTAGTAACAAGGATTGGCGAATTTTAGAGAGACTTCGGCCTTAAAAGGGCCAGCGCCTCTATATGATAAGTTTGTGGAAACATATCAATCGGCTGAACCTTTTCAAGAACGTATCCGCTTGAGGTTAGGCCGGTCAGATCGCGCGCCATGGTTGATGGATTGCAGGACACATAAAGGATAGACTTTGGCATTATCTCAACAATCTCAGGGATTATGGCATCGGCTCCACTGCGCGGAGGATCCATCAGAAGACAATCCACCCTATCCTTCAAATCCTTTTTATTCTCCTTGATATAATTATACGCGGTATCGCAGATAAATTCCAAGTTATTGATCTTCTCTTTTTTTACACGGTTCTTTGCATGCGCGATTCCACCCTCATGACTGTCAACCGCAGTGACAGATTTAACGATATCCTTTATAGAAAATGTGAAATTTCCTCCGCCGCAATATAATTCTACAACATTGTCGTGGGGTAAAGGCTTCATCCAATCACATATCATTTTTTGAAGGTTTTCGTTTTGCAAGGTGTTTGCCTGTTGAAAGGTTCCATGATCATCTTTGCCTAATTCGATATCTTCGTCAATAAAAGGCCCCCTATCCTTAATCATTTTTAAAAAATCATTTACTTCGTCATCGGAAATAATACACCTTTGAATTTCAACAATGTCCATGGAAGACCCTGCAAAAAAACCAATTTTTCCATCCTTATCTGCATGGACCCTAATATGATTTCTATATCCCCAGTGTTTTGGGGATGGAACAGTTGGAAAAATCGTTACATCTTTGATTTGCCCTATTCTCTTTAGAGTTTCCTCCAAAACAATCTGCTTCCAGTGTATTTGCGTTGCGTAGTCCATATGCTGCCAATGACACCCCCCGCAATCGTAGTAATAGGGGCACTTGGGCTCTATTCGATTTGGCGATGGCTTAATTACCTCGACTATCTCCGCTTCAATATGCCTCTTATGAACCTTTACGCTTTTAACCTTTAAAACTTCATCAGGCGCAGAGTAAGGAACAAAAACCTTAATGCCATCAACGCGCGTACCAACCCCTTCGCCACCATATGATAGTTTATCTATCTCTATTTCAAAAACTTCACTCATTTTTTAATATTACCAAATTTAGAGTTAACTTCATTATAGACCTTCATTAATGGAATATTTTTCTTCTTTGCGATTCTTTTGCAATCTTCATATTCTGGTATAACTTTAATAAAAACGTTTTTATCGTGGGCTATTTTTACCCTTATCGAACCATGTTTTGTTTTAACTGTTTCCAAATTTCTTTGATAAATTTTCCTTTCAACTGGATAATATCTCACCCCCAAAGATGTCGTTTCCTTCAAAATAATGCCAATTATTTTGTCTCTGAAATCATCTGGCACTTGAACCTGCAAAAGCGTTGCCGGTCTATTCTTTTTCATCTGAATGGGGATCAAGGCAACATCCACCGCGCCGGCCCTAAATAATTTATCAGAAACGTAATCATAGATTTGAGGGTTCATATCATCGATATTAGTTTCAACAATCCACACAGGATATCCCTCACCAATCATCAATCTAAGAGAGTTTGGTATCTCTTTAAAATTGCGATCCCCCTGGCCGTATCCTACTGATTTTAGTGAATAAATTGGATTTTCACCAAAACCGTCAGCCAACGTGGTAATAATAGCCGCGCCAGTTGGGGTAACTATTTCAGCCTTAACCGACGATTTCTGCAACGGCACTCCCTTAATTAGTTCCAGAACCGCAGGGGGTGGTACTGGAAATTTTCCATGCCTACATTTAACAAAACCACGGGTAACCGGGAGTGGTGATGAATAAACTTTATCAAAATTAAAATACTCAAATCCGATCGCTGCACCAACGATATCAACAATTGAATCAATCGCGCCAACTTCATGAAAATGAACATCTGCAAGATTACAACCATGGACCTTTGATTCAGCCATCCCCAACGCAGTAAATATATCCGATGCTATATCTTTTGTGTCGGATTTCAGCTTACTCGATTCAATTAATTGAATGATTTCCTTATAAGAAAATTCTTCATTTGATTTTCCTCCATCAACGGTTATGGAGACGCCCCTTATGCCCTTTCTAAGCGCAACTTCTTTATTTATTTTATATCCAGTCAACTTGAGTTTTTTTAACTCGCGGGTCAAATGATTCCACGGAAGCCCACAGTCCACAAGGGCCCCCAAAACCATATCCCCCGCTATCCCTGAAAAACAGTCAAAATAAGCTATCATATTTTTTTTATTTCTACCTCTTCGATGACCCTATCCGTGGATTTTGTAATAGCATACGACCATCCACCGATATTAATAGAATCGCCGACTTCGGGTATTTTTTCAAAGTGCGTTAATAAAAAACCGGCCATTGTTTCATAATCACCATCCGGAATCTCTAATTTTAATTTATCATTCGCTTTTTCGATCTCCATCCTTCCGGCAACAAGAAAACGCCTATGGCCAATACGTTTATACATAGGAGGAGTATAATCGAACTCGTCCTGAATTTCGCCGACAACCTCTTCAAAGATATCTTCAACGGTAACGATGCCGGTTGCGGCACCATACTCATCAACCACAATCGCCAAGGAAATTCCCTTTCTTTTCATTGCTATAAGAAGTTCGTCCAAGGGCATAACCTCAGGGACATATATTGTTTCTTTGACCAGTTGGTTAATTGTAGTTTCTTCGTCACTAAAAATCAGATCTGTATCATCTATAAAACCCACAATATTATAAACCGGGCCCTCATGGACAGGAAGTCGCGACACACCCTTCATTTCGAGAAGTTTCACGGCCTTATCACGACTTGTATCAGATGAAACCAGGGCAATATCAACTAATGGAATCATTATATTTTCGGCGGTTTTTTCAGCCAGATCGAATATTTTGTTGATCATCGTTCTTTCTTTGGGTTTGAGATCTGTATATGCTTCTTCGGACATATCCAACATAACTTCTAAATCATCGCGGCTTAAGCCATCCTGTTTAGAATCCAACCCCTCAATCTCACCCAAGAATGTGCGAGTAAATTTTGTTAAGATTTTAATAATGGGTGAAAATATTTTTCCAAACAATTCAAGAATCGGAGAAACCGTAACTGCAAGTCTATCTGCATAGTGCTGATATAAACTTTTTGGAACCAATTCTGAAAATACCAGCGTTATAGGAGAAAGTAATATCGCAAAAGGAACAAACCCTTCACCGTAATTGCTGTATATATAATAGGTAGTAATAACCGATGCCGTAACTTTGGCTAGGTTTGTGCCCAAAAGCGTTATACTAAAGAATCTTGCGGGATCATTTAGTAGTTTTTTTGCAATCTGTGCACCATGACTACCTGAGGCGGCCTTTTTGTTCAGTTTAATATTGTCCGCATGGACTATCGCCATCTCGGATCCTGAGAAAAACCCGGTTATTGCAATGCATAAAACCAAAACTATGATTAAAAACAATAAGCCCATCTACTCCTTAAGCCTCCATCTCACCGAACAATTCTTCAAGCACATCATCCATAGTAACCAATCCGATGATTTTTTTATTTTCGTCCATAACTATCGCCATATGGATTTTTTCAGATCTGAATTTGTCTAACAGGTGCTCAATCTTATCTTGCATACTTACAAATAGCGTTGGTCTTAATATATCTGCAATATTTGAATGTGGTACAGATGAGGCCTTTTTATGATACCTGAACAAATCCTTTAGATATAAAATCCCAATGATATTATCTTTTTTGCTTTTATAGATCGGCACCCTTGAATATTGGGTTGCCTTTAGATTTGCTAGAAGATCATCATATTTAGTCCCTGATTCTAAACTAAAAATGGAATTTGCTTCGGTCATGATGTCACCCACAACCTTGTCTCCAAAATCAAAAACCTTATGAATCATCTCACGCTCTTCTTTTTCCACCTCACCGCTTTTATGAGCCAAATCCACAAGATATCTAAATTCCTCTTCCAACACCATCGACTGCTGTTTGGCTGGATCTCCGCCAAAAAGCCTAATTATCGCATCTGCCAGGGAACTTAGAATACTTCTTGCCGGATTAACAATCCTATAAAATTGTTTTAGTGGCACCACAACTATTGGCGCAAGAACTGTTGCTGATCTTATTGCAATATTTTTTGGAACAATTTCACCAAATATAAGAATTAATATGGTAGTTACGGCAATCGATATCAGTGAGCTTATTTCAAACCCCAGTTCACCGGCGCTATCATAAACCAACGAGGCAATAACAATCGATATGGCAACATTGCTAAATTCGTTACCTAAAAGGATTGTAGCTAAAATCTTTCTTGGCTCCTTAAGAAATTTTATTAAATTCCTTAAACCTTTTTTTCTCGACTCTTTAAACTTTTGTAATTGGATTGCTGATAGAGAAAATAAAACCGTTTCTGATCCCGAAAAAAATGCGGATGACAAAAACAAGAAAAGAAGCAAAATAATCTTTAACAAAATGACTGATCCAAATTCCATTTTATTTTAAATGTTCATAACCCATTTGGGCTATTACGATCTCCCTATTATCTTTTTCAAAAACCCTAATACTGTTATCCTCATCAACTATCAGGCCAATTATAGTAGCACACAATTGATTTGACTCAATTAACTTATTTAGGTCCCCCTCTTTTTCCTTTGAGACCGTAAACAACAGCTCATAATCTTCACCCCCCGCCAACGCCAAATCCATTGGGTTTAGATGGTAGCTATCACAAATATCAACAAACCCATCTTTTAAGGGAATCTTGTCCCAATATATCCTGGCTCCAACGCCACTTCTGTCACAAATATGCCTCAAATCTCCCAATAAGCCATCACTAATGTCGATCATTGAAGTTGCGATCCCACTTTTGGCCAAAAGCGGCCCTACATTAAGGGGTGGTTTGGGATTGATATGGTTCTCAATATACCCAACCCCCTCTTTAATTCCACGTCGTAAGAGTTCTAACCCTAGGGATGAACTCCCCAACATATTTGTAACACAGATAAGGTCATCCTTTTTGGCGCCTGATCGATAGATAATCTTATTTTCGGCCGCAGTCCCCAGAATGGTTATTGAAATAACCAGATCCTTCTCCGATGAAGTTG
>CAZHVX010000036.1:0-14897 GCA_964536295.1 uncultured Pseudomonadota bacterium | reverse complement strand
GGAGGAAGATATGACAAAATATACAATAAAACCAGCAGAGGGTAAGTTGGGCGTCATGTTGGTGGGACTGGGTGCAGTTAGCACTACATTCATTGCAGGCGTTATTGCAATAAGGAAGGGTTTGCAAAAACCGATTGGTTCGTTGACTCAGATGGGCACAATAAGGTTGGGCAAAAGGACCGAACATCGTACACCGTTAATCAGGGATTTCGTTCCATTGGCAAGTTTAAATGATATTGAATTTGCTGCATGGGATATATTTGCGGATGATGCCTATGAGGCTTCGTTGAAAGCAGGTGTTTTGAAGAGAGAACACATTGAACCAATCAAAAATGAACTTTCAAAGATCAAACCATTGCAAGCAGTTTTTAATAAAAACTTTGTCAAAAGACTTGATGGAACCCATGTTAAAAAGGGTTCATCATATATGAATTTGGCTGGGCAACTGGTTGATGACATCAAGAATTTCAAAAGCTCAAGAAATTTGGATCGTGTTGTTGTTGTCTGGTGTGCATCAACGGAAAGCTTTACAAAGCCCTCTGGTGCGCATGAGTCACTAGAGGCATTTGAGAATGCTCTGGAAACCAATGATCAGTCAATTGCACCAAGCCAGATCTATGCCTACGCGGCATTGAAGGCTGGGTGCGGTTTTGCTAACGGTGCTCCAAATTTAACGGTTGATACAAAGGCGCTTCTTCAATTAGCTGATCAGCAAAAGCTTCCAGTTTCAGGTAAGGATTTTAAAACAGGTCAGACATTGATGAAAACAATTTTGGCGCCTGGCTTAAAGGCGAGATATCTTGGGATCAGCGGATGGTTTTCAACAAACATATTGGGAAACCGTGATGGTGAAGTTTTGGATGATCCAGGTTCATTTAAGTCAAAAGAAGAGAGTAAACTTTCGGTTTTAGATACAATTTTGCAGCCCGATATTAATCCAGATCTTTATAGTAATCTTTACCATAAAGTGCGCATTAATTATTATCCACCGCGTGGCGATGATAAAGAGGGCTGGGATAATATAGATATCTTCGGTTGGATGAACTATCCAATGCAGATTAAGGTAGATTTTCTTTGCAAAGACAGTATTTTGGCCGCGCCGCTTGTTCTGGATCTTGCATTGTTTACAGATTTAGCACAGCGCGCAAATTTAGGGGGTATCCAGGAGTGGTTATCGTTCTACTACAAATCACCGATGGTTGGTGAAGGTTTGTATCCTGAACACAATCTTTTTATCCAAGAGATGAAGTTGAAAAACACCTTGCGTCATTTAATGGGTGAAACTGAATTGACACATACTGGCTTGGATTATTACGAAACAAATTAGTCAGGATTATTAGGGGGGTGCGATGAAGATTCTAATTGTTGGTGTAATACTAATAGCAATAATTGTTTTTGTTCAATATTTAAGGATGCAACCCGCGGATAAAAGGGCATCTGTTCTCATTGATAGGGTTGTTTCAAGAATTGAACCCTTGTTGAAAGAGTTGAAGGCTGCGTACTGGAAGGCCACAACTACAGGGAAGAAGGAGTGGTACCAGACGTACGAGCAAAAATCGATTGAATTGAATTCATATTTTTCAGACAGGGCCATGTTCAAGGAACTTAAAACACTAAAAAAGAAACGCTTTAAAGATCCTATCATCAAAAGGCAGATAGAGCTTTTGTATGGTGAATATTTAGAAAATCAAACCCCAGAATCCTTGCGAAATGAAATAATAAGTCGCGAAACCGATTTAATAGAAAAATTCAATACCTTTAGGGCCGGGGTTGATGGTAAAAACTATACGGATAATGAAATTCGTAAAGTTTTAACAATTAGCCTGGATTCCAGCGAGCGCAAAAAGTTTTGGGAGGCGTCTAAGCAGGTTGGTAAAGAGGTTGCCACTGATTTAATAGAGCTTGTAAAATTAAGAAACAAAGCTGCCCGTATTGTTGGTTTTAAAAACTATTACGATATGAGCCTTTTTACACGTGAATTTGACGAAGATGAGATTTTTGATATATTTAAGCGTCTCGAAGATATTACAAATGAACCTTTCAAAAAAATAAAAACCTATATAGATGAAGAATTAGCCAAGAGTTTTAACGTCGATGTTAAGGACCTTCGTCCATGGCATTATGATAATCCATTTTTTCAAAGTCCACCTGATATCTTTGGCGTAAAATTGGGTGAATATTTGGAAGACATAGATGTCGTTACATTATCAAGGGATTACTATAATGGAATAGGCCTGGAAGTTGACAGCATTCTCGCAAGTAGCGATCTTTATGAAAGAGAGGGGAAGGAACAACACGCATACTGCATGCATATGGATAATGTTGGTGATGTTCGCATCCTTGCAAATGTAGTGAATGACGAGAAATGGACCTCAACAATGTTGCATGAATTGGGGCACGCCGTTTACGATAAATATCTACCATTGGATTTGCCCTATCTTCTTCGTGAGCCGGCCCACAAGGTTACAACGGAGGCGATTGCAATGCTTTTTGAGAAGATGACTCATTACCCAGAGTGGTTAACGAAGATGTTAGGTGAGGGTAAAAAGGATGAATTTGAGTCCCTAAGACCAGGATTAGAAAAGATGTTAAAGGCGCACGTTCTTATCTTTGCAAGGTGGGGGCTTGTAATGATTAATTTTGAGCGTGAACTATATCGCGATCCGGATCAGAATTTAAATTCATTGTGGTGGAATATGGTTGAAAAATATCAGATGGTCCATGGTCCCTATGGAAGAAACGAGCCAGATTGGGCGGCGAAAATTCACTTTGCAACCGCAGCGGTTTATTATCAAAACTATGTTTTGGCGGATATTTTAGTTGCGCAATTAAGAAACTATATTGAAAACAATCTTTCTGACGGAGGTTTTCCGTATATCGATAATCCCAAATTAGGTGAATATTTGAAAGACAGTTATTTCAAACTTGGGATGACGCTAAAATGGAATGATTTCATCAAAGAAGTGACTGGTGAATACCTGAACCCAGAGCATTTTGCAAAACAGAACTCTAACTAGTCCTTCGACATTCGCTCAGCACTAGTTTTCAAAAAATCGACTGTGTTTTTTAGACTTTCGATTAAGGGTCTTGGATTTATTTTCAGGGCCTTTTTTGTTTGGTCGTTATTGAAATACCATGGATGCTTAATTGTTTTTATTGCACCACGCGTAAAAAGCGGTTCTTTCCTCGTTAGATATGAAGAAAACTCTAATAAATATGATAGTGCTAAAACCAGATGATAATTAATGTGTTTTAACTTCACGTCGGTTTTTACTATCTGATTAAGTTCTGCTAAGAGAGAATCAAAACCAATATTGTTACCAGATAGAATGTATGTTTTGCCACTTTCGCCTTTATCAAGAGCTGCCAGATGTCCCTCCGCTACGTCTCTTACATCAATCAAGTTTAAACCCGATCTATAATAGAAGGGGATCCTAAGATTTAGCAGCCTCCTAATTAGTGCCGTGCCTGGGGTGTTGCCGGGGTCGCCCGGGCCAATGATTGCCGCCGGGCGCAATATTACGGCTTTAAGGCCTTGATTTGCGTATTTGTGTATAATGTTTTCCGCAAGAAATTTACTGCGTTCATAATGACCCGTCATATTTCGAAGTATTGATGTTGAAGCTTCATCCTTAACTTCGTTTTTTGAACATGGCCCAAAAACTTCACAACTGCTTGTATATATAAATTTTCCAACATTATGTTTTAATGCAGCCTTGCATAGATTTTCTGTTCCATCTACATTGATGGAATAAAAATCACTTGATGGACGGTGCCAAAGTTTATTTAGGGCCGCCAAATGAAATATTGCATTGCACTGTGATACGGCCATGTCAACTTGTTCGTAATTTCTGATATCTCCTTCAATAATTTTGTAATTAGTGGAAATTTTCTTGCCGTTGTGTACAAACAATATGAGTTCATGACCCTTATCTGAAAGCGTTTTAATAAGGTGTCTTCCCAAAAAACCAGCGGCGCCTGTTACTAGAATCCTCATGGTTTTTAGGGCTAACATAAATTTGAGGTATGGACAAGTGAATGAATCATTGCATTTTTGTCCTTTAATAATTCCAGAAATCTGGACAAAAGGTCAATTTTTTCCGGAAATAGAGAGGCGTTGGAGATCCCTTAAATGCCAAGTTAATTAGATGCCTTACTAATGCCTTGTAAATTCAGGGTTTTTTGTTCGAATAATATTCGAAAGAATGTCGTTATTTGGCATAGAGGTTGCTTTGGTTACTGTAAAACAAATAGGAGGTACGATGGGCGCAATTAATGGACTTATAACGGTGGGACAGCAGGTAGCGGAAAAAACTACTGCTTCAGCCTATGCTGATCATCTTATGTTTCAGCTGGCATATGATGCCTCCCCGGAGCTCAATGTTTTTGAGTTAGTCGCTAGTAGTGTGTGGAACTTTTTTAGTGAGATTGCTTCCAGCGATGCGTGGCAAACGTCAAGGATGTGGAGACGCTAATTTATGGTTGTAACATTAAGGCCTGGTGCTGTTTATAGATCCGACGAAAATATAGATAGGCGTTGTGAGGCGGAGGAGTGTGCAACTCTATTATCGCAACAAAAGGGTGCGGAATTTTTTATTGTGGATAAGGAAGTGTGGATCGGTGAAAAAAAAGAAATATGGCATGTCGTTCAAAGAGATATAAGTTTGTGGAAACCATTTGAAGAAGTTGCACAGGGATTGAGGAATAAATAGAGCTTATTTTGCTTCTGATTTCAATATATAAACAAATTCTCTAACCAATTCGGGTTTCCATTGTCCGCTATTCATTTCATCCTCAAATATTTTTATTGCGATTTCTTTGCTGCGACTTTTTCTATATGGTCTATTGGTTGTGATTGCATCAAAGGCATCTGCCAGTGCAGTGACCATGCCCTTAAGGGGGATTTCTTCTCCTTCAAGGCCATCGGGATATCCGGTGCCATCATATCTTTCATGATGACTTCTGATACAGGGCAGGCAGCTTTTTATTGACTGCAGTGGTGAACAGATATCGTATCCACGTTTTGGGTGGGTTTTTACGTGTTCCATTTCTTCTTTCGTTAATTTCCCATCCTTTAAAAGAACATCTTCTTTGACGCCGATTTTTCCAATATCGTGCAAGAGTGACCCACGACGAATTTCCTCAATTTCTTTTGGTGATAAGCCGATTGTCTGGGCCAATTTTGTGGCATATTCTGATACACGTTCAGAGTGGCCTCGTGTGTACATATCTTTAGCTTCAAGCGCTTCAACCAAACTGAAAAGTATGCTTTCGGTTGTGTCGAGATCGTCATGTAGAGATTTTAATTTCAGCAAGGATTTGATCCTTGTTAACAGTTCTAATTTGTTGAAGGGTTTTACCAAAAAATCATCTGCGCCAAGCTCGATTGCCTTGATTTTATCGTTTAGTTCCTGAAGCGCAGTTATTACGATTATAGGGATAAAATGGGTATTTTTATTCTGTTTTATTGATCTACATACCTCGTATCCACTTATTTTAGGCATCATCAGATCAAGGAGTATCAGGTCAGGCTTATCCGTGACGACCCTGGCCAGGGCCTCTTCCCCATCAAAGGCATATACCAGCTCGTAATCAAAGGGCTTTAGCTGGGCCCTTACCAGCTCAATGTTGACCTTATTATCATCGACGATCAGTATTTTGGGAGGTTCATGCATAAATCACCCCTATAAATTTGAAAAAAACCAGTAAAAACAACAAAATAGTTGACACTTATTGGTGGCTCGATTAGTTTAGTCCAACTTCGAGGCCCCATATGTTTATATTCCGATGGATTAAGAACATAGTGATTTTTATCCTTATCATTATCGGACTGTACATGATAGCTAATTATGACTATCAGGGCAAGCCGATAAAGCAGCATGCTAAAGAGTTTTTTACATCCAGGCTCTTTAAGGATGGAATGAAGGATATAAAGCTAATGGTTGGCGATCTCTTTTCCACGGTTGGAGAAGAGATTAAGGATGGTATAACTAAAGAAGACCAAAAACAGTTAAAGGAAGTTATTGATAAGGAACTTAAGAAAGAAAAATAGGAGTGAAAGATGGAAAGAACATGTAAGATGGAAGGCTGTAAAAGAGAATACAGAGCCAAAGGATACTGCAATGTACACTATAAAAAATGGAGACGTGGTGAATTAGATAAAAAACCTCGTTACAAAATTTGTAGTGAGGAAAACTGCAAAGGTGAAACCTACAAGTCTGGAAGATGCAAGCCGCACTATGATGCATGGATTGCCTCCAGAAAGAAGGTCGAAGCAGAGGTGGTGGCAACTCCTGCAGTTGAAGCAGCTCCAGCTGTTGAAGTGCCTGTAGAAGAAAAGAAGGTCGAAGCAGAGGTGGTGGCAGCTCCTGTAGTTGAAGCAGCTCCAGCGGTTGAAGTGCCTGTAGAAGAAAAGAAAGCCGAAGCGCCAGTTGAAGAAAAGCCAGCTGAATAATCTAGTTTGCTAAATTTTTTGGGGGTAACACTAGATGAAAATACGCAAGGCGTTAGATGAAGGTTTCAAGCGCATCTTTGATCGTTATGGTCCGCAAAAATGGTGGCCAGGTGAGACTACCTTCGAGATAATGATAGGTGCGATTTTAACCCAAAACACGAACTGGAAGAATGTCGAAAAGGCAATCAATAATCTAAAAGAAGCAAATCTCTTAGAACCAAAGGCCTTATTTAATTGTTCAAACAAGAAACTTGCAGAGTTAATAAGGCCGGCCGGTTATTACAATCTAAAAACCAAAAGGTTAAAAGAATTTTTAAGATGGCTTAAAGTTAAATATAACCTTGAACCAAAGCTTTTAAGACGGGTGTCTATGAGTAAATCCCGTCCAGAGCTTCTTGGGGTCCATGGAATAGGGCCAGAGACGGCCGATTCGATCCTGCTTTATGCCCTGGATAAGTCTGTATTTGTTGTTGATACATACACATACAGAATTTTAAGTAGGCATGGCTTGGTTGGAGAAAATGCCTCATATGCCGAATTGCAAAATGTTTTTATGGATAATTTGGAACATAATGTGAAATACTTCAATGAGTTTCATGCCCTGCTTGTTCAGGTAGGTAAAGATTACTGTCAGCCGCGCCGTAAATGCAAAAATTGTCCACTAAATGGATGGTTGGATTTTCCGACAAAATCCTAAGCAGGTTTTATAATCGACAAAATGTATTTGTTTGTATTGAGATATCTCTTTGCCGCTGCTGAAACATCCTTAGAAGTTACCTTTAGAATTTTTTCTGGATATTTTTCAACCTCTTTAATCCCAAGCTTAAAAAGCTCATTAAAAACATATGTAGTCGCCAGATTGCTGTTTCTCTGACGTTCCAGGTCATACCTTCCAACCAGGTACTGCTTTGCACGTTTGATCTCATTATCGCTTATTGGTACGGATAGTAATTCATCTATTATATCTTTGATTCCCTTTATTGCAGTATCAATTTTTGTGGGATCGGTTCCGATGTAAAATGCAAAAAATCCCCTCTCCACTCCTGGTTGGTTCATTGAGCTTAAAGAGTAAGCAAGGCTCATCTGATCCCTTAAAATAAGAAACAATCTTCCCCCCTGGCCCGACAGGATGTGGTTTAATATCATTAAAGGATAGTAATCCGGATTATTTAGTGTTGTCCCTAGAAAGCCTAACGCAATGTGAGCCTGCATCTTTTGTTTTTTTAGAACCACTTCTTCAATTTTGGTTGGCGAATGTGGCGCAGGGATTTTTTTATAATGAAATTTTTTAAGTGGAAGCTTTTTAAACTTTTGTTCAGCCAATTTCCTAATTTCCTTCGGAGAAATATCCCCTGAAACGCTAACAACCATATTTGGAGCCGTCATCACTTTTCTGTAATAATCTGAGATAGTTTTTTCAGTTAATTTTGAAATCGATTTTCTTTCCCCCAAAACGCGCAAACCATACGGATGGTTTTTATAAAGCTTTTTTAGCATTTGCACAATACAAGTAGTCCCCAGAGAATCTTCCTGATTTTTAATGCTTTCAAGTTGGAACAGTTTTTCCTTAGCTACTTCTTTTTTGTCAAAGATTGGATTGCAAAGGACGTCGGCGAATAGATCAAATCCCTTCTCCAGGTAATTACTTATAAAATCACCCCTCAATCCCAGCGTGTTTCTCCCCGTAAAGCCACCAACCTGTCCAGCAATGGTTTCCATCTCCGTGGCAATTTGATGGGCGCTTCTGGTTTTTGTACCCTTTGTTAAAGTTTGCGCGATTAAGCTATTGATTCCGTTGTTTTGAGGAGTTTCCATTCTTGTACCACTTAACGTCGCCGCGCATATCGAAACAATCGGGAGCGTGTGGTTTTCTCGTATTATCAGCGTTAAACCATTTGAAAGTATATATCTCTTGGGTGGCGCAATATGCGTTTTAACCTCTTTTTGCTTGGTTTTTGAAACCTTTTTTGATGATTTGATTGTATTGCAAATTTCACTTCCAATATTGGATTTGCTATCTTTGGATGGCTGCATTAGGGATATGGTGGCCTTTTCTCTAATAAGATATTTTTGAGCAACGGTTCTGATATCATCTATCTGAATGTCACCAAGCGCCTGATAATATGTTTTTTCAAAATTAGGATTATTGGCAGTTGCCATGAAGTAGATATGTTTTGATGCCTGCCCACCAACTGTTTCCTTCTCGTAAATTTCATGTGATCGTATATTTAATTTCGCCAACTCCAATTCTTCGGAGGTAATAGGTTCCTCTTTAATATTTTGAAGTTCATGCCATATTGCCTCAACGGCCTTGGTTAAATTTTTTGTAGAGGCCTCAGCTCCTACCATGAATAATCCTGGATCCTTTGGTGTAAAGGCATAGCAGTAGATGTTTGTTGCAAGCTTCTTTTTTTCTTTGATTATTTGTTCAAGTCTGGAGCTTTCACTTCCGGCTAATACGTGTGAAATGATGTCTAGCGCTGGAACATCTTCATGAACGATCTCTGGTATATGAAAACCCATTGTAAAATAATTTGTTTGTATATCACTAGAATTTACTATTGATCTTAATTCATTTTGAGCGGGATCTTTTTTCCTATTTCTTAATGGCAGCTTTTTTGGTTTAAGATCACCAAAGGCCTTTTCTATTTTTTTGAGTAAGGCTTTTTCCTCAAAATCTCCCACAATGCCAATAACCATATTATTAGGGACATACCAATTTTTGTAAAATCTTATCAGATCATTTCTTGTGAATGATTTAACGGTCTTTTCAAAACCTATGATAGGTCTTCCGTAGGTGTGTAGTTTATATGCCTTGTTAAATAAGTTGTTGCTTACGGTTCTGTGCGGATCATCCTTGCCACGACTGATTTCTTCTAAGACAACTTCCTTCTCTTTTCCGAATTCTTTATTGTCAAAAATTGGGTTTTTGACTGCATCCGCTAAAATTTCTAACCCCTTATCGGCATACCTATTTGCCATATTTATGTAGTAAACCGTTTGATCAAATGAGGTGTACGCATTTATCTCGCCACCACACGCCTCAACTTCAGAGGCAATTGCTCCAACTGGCCGGGTTGGAGTGCCCTTAAATAACATATGTTCGATTACATGCGCCATTCCGGCATCCTTGTCTGATTCATCGGCGCTGCCAACCTTTACAAGTACATTAAATGAGATGACGGGGGCTGCGTGATTTTCTTCTAAAAGTATAGTTAGGCCGTTTTTCAATGCGAATATTTTAAGGTTTGATGACATAGTTAATACCTTCTTGATTTTATTGATTGATTTCGATAGCTTAAAGATGCAAGGTACCAAAAAAAACAGGATAAGGAAAGATAAAACTATGGTTCATAAGAACTTTGCGGACATGAACATTTCAGCGTTGGAAGATGCAGTTAAGTATCACAACGATCTTTATTTTGTAAAACATAGGCCAGAGATCTCTGATTATGAGTTTGATGAACTCGTCGAACTTTTAAAGAGAAAAAACCCGAGTTCAATTGTTTTAAAGGAAATTGGTTCCGACATTTCAGCGCTTTCAGGTTCAAAGGTTGTTCATGCCACTCCGATGCTTTCACTTGATAAATGTTACGACGAAGAGATTCTTAATAAATGGTCTGAAAAATTTGAGGGCAAGGTTATAGCTTCACCCAAGATTGATGGTTTGGCTGTATCGATAAGATATGGAGCAGATGGAAGACTTGTTCAAGGGGCAACGAGGGGAAATGGAGTTGAGGGTGAGGATGTTACGGCGAATATTAAATATATAGAAGATATTCCATTGAAGTTGAAATTGAGTGATGTTGAGGTTCGTGGGGAGATATACATGGCCCTCTCTGTTTTCGAGCGCTACAGAGATCAATTTGCAAATCCAAGGAACCTGGCTGCGGGTGCCATCAAACAAAAAGACCCAAAGAAAACTGGGAATTATTCATTATCATTTTTTGGTTATGATATTCTTGGCGCTGATGCAAAAACAGAAGATGAGAAGAGAAAAATATTGTGCGATAATAAAATCAAAGTTGTTAATGGCAAACTTATCTCTAAGGAGGAGATGCAAAGTGTATATGAATATTTTCTCTCCCAAAGAGACAATTGTGATTATGAAACAGATGGAGTTGTTTTCAAAACTAATAATGTTGCAGAACAGGAAAGGCTTTATGTTACGGCTCACCATCCAAGGTATGCAATAGCCTATAAATTTCAGGGTGATTCAGGGGCAACAACACTAAAAGATGTTGAGTGGAGCGTTTCGAGAACCGGGGTGATCACGCCGGTGGGATTGGTTGAACCTGTTGAGCTATCCGGCGCTACTGTAACCAGGGTATCCCTACATAATTATGGCTTGATGAAACAACATAATCTGAGCAAGGGCGCTAAGGTTTTAATGATGAGGCGTGGCGGTGTTATCCCCAATCTGGAATCGGTTGTTCACTCCAATGGTGAACCGATTCAGGCACCCACAAAGTGCCCTTCCTGTGGTGCGAAAACAGAGTTGCGAGATGATTTTTTGTACTGCACCAATCCCGATTCCTGCTTAAAACAAAAAATTGCCGAACTGGAGCACTTTATTAAGGTGATGGAGATAGATGGTCTTGGCGGGAAGTTGATTGAGAAGTTGTATGCCAATGGTTTGGTTACCGATTCATCTGAATTCTATGAGCTTACCAAAGATGATCTGGTGGTTCTTGATAGAATGGGTGAGAAGCTTGCTACAAAGTTAATCGATCACATTCAATCCAAAAAAGAGGTACCACTTAATGTTTTCTTAAGATCGTTAGGGATAAAAGAACTGGGAAAACATGTGGCCGTAATCTTATTGAGGTATGGTTCTTTGGCCAAATTGTACAAGATATCCAAGGAAGAGCTTTCTGAGATCCATACAATAGGTGAAACGATTGCAAATCACGTTGTAGAAGGGTTGAAAAATAAAAAAGAATTGATAAACAAATTATTAAAACATATCAAGGTCACAAAGGTTTCGTCAGGGAAAGCTGGTATATTGAATGGCAAATCCTTTCTCTTTACCGGAAAACTTTTATCTATGGATCGTAAATTCGCACAGAAACTTGTTGAGGAAAATGGCGGGATTGTTGCAGGTGGGGTTGTAAAGGATCTGGATTATCTTGTAATTGGCAATGGTGGAGGTGCCGGCTCAAAACTAGATAAAGCAAACAAGTTTATTCAAGAGGGCACAGCATTAAAAATAATAAGTGAGAGTGATTTTTTGGAGATGATAAAATGAAACAGGATTAACGCGGATCAACACAGATAAAATAATATTTTTCTTTGACAGGATTAACAGGATTATTTATCGGTTCGTTTTACTTAAAATTATTTACAGGCTCTAAAGCATAAATAAAAATCCTGTTAATCCAGTCAAAAAAAGTATCTGTGTTTATCCCCGCCTGGCCGGCAGGCTTCGCTAATGCTCAGGATGACAGACGTTGATAAAAACCTAAAAACAACCATCTATCTTAGAGTTGCATTTTGGACATCTATTATCGGTGATTAAATTGTTATTTACCTGATATCCAATTCGTTCAATTATTTTCGTATTACAATTGTAACAATAGGTACTTTCTGTATCGTGCCCTGAAACATTTCCAAGATACACATACTTAAGCCCCGCATCTTTTCCTATTTGATAAGCGCTTTCTAATGTTTCAATGGGGGTCGGCGTTTTTTCTGCAAATTTATAATTTGGATAAAATCGGCTGATGTGCCACGGAATACCCTTATCGATACTGGCGATAAATTCCGCAATATCCTTTATTTCAGAGGGATCATCATTCATCCCAGGAACGATTAAAGTCGTGACCTCCAGCCAGATTCCCCTTTGATGCATCAGCTTGATGCTATCCAATACGCCATTTAAATCGGCCTTCATTATTTGTTTGTAGGTTTTATCTTTAAAGGCCTTAAGATCAACATTGGCCGCATCAAGAAAATCGGAGGCTGTCTCAATGGTCTCTGGTGTCATGTAAGCGTTGGTGACGAAAACGTTTTTGATGTCGTTCTTATGTGCCAATACTCCGATGTCATATGCATATTCGAAAAAGATTGTTGGTTCACTGTAGGTGTATGATATCGATTTGCACTTATGTTCAACTGCCGATTCAACTACTTTTTCCGGCGATGCATTTATTTTAGTATCCCTTAACTCTGCTCCTCGCCCGAATTGTGAGATATCCCAGTTCTGACAGAATTCACATTGAAAATTACAACCTAGCGTTGCAATTGAAAATGATGTTGTTGATGGATAAAAGTGAAAAAGGGGTTTTTTCTCTATGGGATCAACAGACATTGTAATTGGCTTGGCGTAAAAGATTGAGTAAAGAGCCCCGCTTCTATTTTCCCTAACGTTACATAGTCCACGCGAGTTGTCCTTAATCGTGCATCTGTGACGGCAAAGGTTGCATTTAACGGAGTTACCATCCAGTTTCTCATATAGCATTGCTTCATGCATGAAATAATTCTATATGAATTCAAAAGCGTGGGCAACTCAATAATTTTTAAAATGGATCGGATCAATATTGAATTTGTTAAGTTTTTTTCTCAATGTTGTCCTTGCTATTCCTAAATAGCGTGAGACCTTTGCCTGGTTTCCTTCAAACTGTTTTAGGGCCTTGGTGATGCTTTCCTTCTCCTGGAACTCTAGCTTGACCGGTGGTAGCTCGTTTTCATGATCCGAATATAATTCGATATCTTCAGGTTTAATGAAACAATCACAGCAGAACAGGAGCGCCCTTTGAATAACGTTTTTCAGCTCCCTTACATTTCCGGGCCACAAGTGGGCCTTTAATTTATCAATAGCGGTTATAGTTATGTCTACGTTGTTTGGAGAAAGTTCATCAATGAAATGTTTTGTTAAAAGTTCGATATCCGAAACCCTTTCCCTTAAAGGGGGCATGTGCACTGGTATAATCATTAATCTGTAATATAGATCCAACCGGAATTTATTTGAATTGGTAAGACTTTTTAAATCCTGATTTGTCGCGGCAACTATTCTTACATTAATAGGGATATCTGCATCGCCTCCAACCCTTCGGATGGTTTTATTTTCAAGGACCCTTAAGAGCCTTGTTTGAAGGTGATGCGGCATCTCTCCAATTTCATCCAGGAAAAGTGTGCCTCCATTTGTCTGTTCAAATACGCCTTTATGCGTTCCGACAGCGCCAGTAAAAGCCCCTCGTTCATGTCCAAAAAGTTCGCTTTCTATTATCGTTTCCGGAATGGAGCCGCAATTTAGCGCAACAAATGGTTTGTCCCCGCGTGTGCTTAATCTATGGATTGCCTGTGCGGCCAACTCTTTTCCGGTGCCAGATTCTCCCGTTATTAATATTGTGCTGTCACTTGGAGCCGTGCGTTTGATGATGGAATAAATGTATTGGATACGTTGAGATTTTCCAATTATGCTTTCCAGCCTATCCTCTGGGGATTCTGTTATTCGCTCCGTTGTCTCTTCTATGGTGATTTTGAGTGTTGTTTTTCCCAAGAGTGCGGTTGTCCTAACCGGCATAACCTCTTCATCAATGCGGCGTTCATGTATAATTGTGCCATTACTACTTTGAAGATCCTTTAAAATATAATGGCCGTTGTGTCTATAAATCACACAGTGTTTCTTTGAGATGTATGGGTCATCTATAGTAAGATCGCATATGTCCGAAGAGCCGACCAAGATTGGCGTTGAGTCAAAAAACTTTTTATCCTTACTTCCATTGCCAGAGTAAACCCTGACCTTTATACGCTCGAATTCAAGATTGTTTGTATTGCAATCAAAGTTCAGGATCTTTGTTGATTTAGTAGGCACTATTACAGTCTTGCAAATATCGTTTTTAGAACCTGACGTAAATGTAATTTGCCAATCACCGATGGTGATTAAATCATTTTCTGAAAGCGTGATCTCTTTTTCTATATTTTTTGAATTTAGAAGTGTACCATTCAAACTTTCATCCCTTATAGTATAGTTATTTAATTGTTTGATAATTTTGCAGTGTAATTTGGAGATGTAATTATTTGATAGATGTATATCGCAATTGGTGTTTCTGCCTATCGTGGTTTCATGATTTACAATGCGATGTCTAAAGATTTGCTCACCCCTATATGAAAAGATAAGTTCGGCCATTCTTATTTAGTAATGATTATTTTTTAGAATGTCAAGAAAGTCCCGCCAATTCTGTGTTTGCTTGAGGTCGCAACGTGTGATTGTTTGTAATTCTGGATTTACCAACGCCAGGATTTTGCAAAATTGAACAGTCGGATTTTAATTTGTGTTATTCAGGCTGTGTCAGAATACTTTTTTGATGTCATCCCCGCCGGAAAAACCCTATTGTGACACAGTCTCGCAGGCAGGAATCCAGACTTCATACTCGCCCCGTGGAAGCAAAGCTTCTTTACGCGTGGGGGCATCGCCCCGTGGAAGCAAAGCTTCTTTACG
>CAZHVX010000035.1:0-15157 GCA_964536295.1 uncultured Pseudomonadota bacterium | reverse complement strand
GCCGTCCACACACCGTTACCTGAAAGTTCCTTTATTGTTTTAAGCCCCTCAACAGTTGTTGGAACCTTTATGATGCATCTCTTTCCCAGTTTTTCGGCAAACATGAGGGCATTTGCAACCATCCGCTTTGAATCCATCCCCAAAGTCTGAATAAAAAAATCTCCAATAAATAACGGTGCAAGATCAGTAATGGCCTGTTCGGAGAAAAGCTTTGCATTCGCCAAAATAATAGGATTTGTTGTGATTCCCGAAAAACAACCCCATCCCGTTAATTTCTGAACTTCATTTTTCTCTGCAGTATCAATATATATTCTCATATCACACTCCAAAAAGAAAATGGCCCCTGACTTGAGACCATCCATCTTTCATTGGTGCCCGGGGCCGACCCGTAAAATTCGCCTGCGACGAATCACGGGTCTAATTTATCAACTCACATCCACAACATAACCACGTGGCGAGCATATGCGAGCTTTACGTGGTGCCCGGGGCCGGAATCGAACCGGCACAGATATATATATCTACAAGATTTTAAGTCTTGGGTGTCTACCAATTCCACCACCCGGGCATTAGAATTTGTTAATCAACGCAAGCTGTGCGCAGCGTTGATGTTACAAATTCTTATGCCTCGCCGAAGTTTTCTGAAAGAAAACGAAGGCGGGCATAACTTTTCCTTTTTAAAGAACAAAATTTAGTTGGCCCGCCTACGCTAAAGCTACGCCAATCTTGAGGCGGCAACCGGATTTTCCCGACGACCGCATGATTTTTTTCAACGAAAAAATCATCAGCGGCGTCGAGGACCCGCCGAAGTTTGCAGTTAACAAACGTAGGCGGGGAACCGGTACCGTCATCTATCCAGTGAGCCAGTCCGCCTACGCTAAAGCTACGGCGGACAAGATTGGCGTAATGACCAGCGGTCGATCCCATCGACCTCTGGCATAACGCCAATCTTGAGGCGGCAACCGGATTTGAACCGGTGAATAGCGGTTTTGCAGACCGCCGCCTTACCACTTGGCTATGCCACCTTAGAAAATACCAATTCAGCGGCTCGTCAGTTTGCCGCTGAATTAGTATTTTCTTAGCCCCGCCTTCCGTTGGGGCTTAAAAAGTTTGGGAATACTAAACGATAAAATCCTGGCTGTCAAGAAAACCCGTAACCTATCTAAATTACACACTAAATATTTATAATTATATTCAAAACACTAAAATCCTTGACTTTGGACGTATAATATTATAAATCTCTTGATATCATTAAATAATTACAGGGATTTAGAAATGTTTCTGGAATCATACAACGATAGTTCAAGTGAGCTGGCATCCTTTGGAAATCCTCCACTGCCACCACCGCAATCCTTCCCAGAGGATAAGGCAGCGCCAGGACCAACAAAAAGGGAAATCCTTCTAAAGAATCTTACCTTGAACGATTCAAATGATGAAAATTCATTTGAGTTCACTGAAGATAGTGGTGATATTCCTCCTCAGGAATTAGAGGTTATTAAAAAATTTCTAAATAGACAATCACAAAAAAGTGAAAATGAATATGTTTCGCTTCTTCATCAGAGAGATGAAGAGATGAACAACAGAGTCGTCATTCCTCGTAAAACCAAGCAGCCTGTTCGTTCTAAGGCACTAAATGCATTAACTCTTATTGCAGTTTTTGTTCTAATGTTTACCGCACACTATGTTTTTAAACAGATCATTTTGGATATCGCTCCAGATAAAGAAACTATATCGAGTGGCCCTGTTGCAATTCCAAATGGTGAAATTGAAATTGGAGAGGGTGAGGTTGTAATAAAGGCCCCCCTCAAATCCTCGGCATCCGTTGAATCAACAGAAGAAATGGTTGTCGCACCAAATGAAATTGCCAAAGGTACAACAGCAACACCAGAACCTACGGTCGAAGCAAAAACTTCAACGGTCCCGGCTATCGCAAAAGAAGAGGGTTCAGATAGTCCCTATCACGATACCTATACAAGTGGCGGATCCATTGATGTAGACAACGAAGAAGTTAGGGAACAATATCTGTCAACCAACAAGATAGTTACCATTAAAGATCCCAACAAACTTCCCTCGGCTGATGAAGTGAAAACAGAGATCAAGTACCCAGAAACAAAACCAATAGAAAACACAAGAATAACCGACAATAACACTCCTTACAATGCCGGTGGTGAGTTTGATCTGGACGGCGAAGAAGTCCGCCAACAATATCTAAATTCGAATACTTATTACACCAAAAAATGAGAGCTTAGGACTTAGCTGAGAGATGAGAGTGGTGTCATTTTGGGCGAAGCCATATTACCGTACGATACCGGGCAAAGCGAAGAACCCAGAGTGTTTATGTGTTTCTCTCAGCGCTCAGCTAAGCTCTAAGCTCTAGCAATAGTGTTCTAATATCCTCCGGAAATTCTGCTTTAAAGGACATTCTTTCATTGGAAGTCGGATGCGTAATTTCTAATTCATACGCATGAAGGATGGGTCTTTTGGCCTCTGATATAATTGAACGAACATTGATGTCTTGCAAGCGGTTCACCTGCCTGGCGCTTCCATACACATCATCCCCCACCAAAGGATGCCTCATCTCCGAAAGATGCACCCTTATTTGATGGGTTCTTCCGGTTCTCAACCTTATCTCAAGCCAGGACAGGCCCACGTCAAAAGCTTTCTTCAACTTCCATTCAGTTATCGCATCCCTGCCCTTGGAAGTTATTGATGAATGCTTTTTTCTATCTTTTAGATGTCGTCCGATCGGTTTATCGATGATCCCCGATTTTTCCTTTGGAACACCGAAAACCAACGCATAGTAAATTTTCTTAACCTCACGGTCCTTGAACTGTTTGGATAATGCTAAATGGGCCTTGTCATTTTTAGCCGCAATTATTGCGCCACTTGTTCCCTTATCCAGACGGTGAACGATCCCCGGCTTTAATTCTCCACCTATACCTGAAAGATCCTTACAGTGATGCAACAAAGCATTAACAAGTGTGCCGCTGTAGTTTCCCGCTGCGGGATGAACGACCATCCCCGCCGCTTTATTTATGACGATTATATCGTGATCCTCATAGATCACATCCAGCTCGATCTTCTCCGGATTCGTATCAATCTTTTCAGGGAGTGGAATCTCAAACTCTATTAAATCATTACCTTCAGATTTATGTGAAGGTTTGGCAAGCTTACCGTTGATTGCAACCAGATTTAAATCGATTATTTTTCTAAAATAGGACCTGGTAAATTCTGGATAGACCTTCGCAAGAAGGGAATCAATGCGCAAGCCCCCATCTTTGGAACTAACTTTATATTTATATATTTTATTCTTCGAGTTCGGCATTCCAATAACTAAAGTCCACTATATTAAGGAAGGGCTTCCACTCCTCATGAAATATCCGCTTCACCGATATATCAAAAAACGGCGAGTGCCTTGGCTTTTGGGGTTTCTTTAAAAGTTTCATGATCGCCTGTTCAGGAGTTCTACCACCTTTTTTTCTATTACATGGATGACAACTGCAAACAACATTATCCCAAGTAGAAAGGCCACCCTGCGATCTTGGAATAACATGATCAATATTTAAAAGATTTTTCTTAAATAACTTTCCGCAATATTGGCAGGTATGTTTGTCACGCAAGATAATATTGAGTCGAGAAAATCTAATAGTTCGCTTAGGCAGCCTATCATAGGCCGTCAGCACTACCACCCTGGGTACGCGAATAACCTTATCAACTAGACCAACCTTTTCATGATGTGCGGCAACGGAAAGTTCCGCCCAGCTTTCAAAATCAAATGTTTTATATTCTTCATCTACCGCCTTAGCAACTTCCCTAAAAAGCAGACAAAAGGCCCTTTTGACCGTAGTTAGCGAAACCGGCACAAACGATCTATTCAAAACTAATACATTTGTAGATAACATAATTTGTGGTTCTTTCGTAAATAAGTTGCAAATTTAAACCTATTGTCATTCCTGCGAAGGCAGGAATCCAGTAATATCATATACTTCTGGATCCCTGCCTTCGCAGGAATGACATCAAAAAGCATTATAGTAAGACTTCTTAGTAAACTGTTATCAACGCTATGTTTCCTCTATTTCGTGCAACTTATTTACGAAAAAACCTAATTTATCTATGATAACGGTTATAAAGCAATCCTGTCAATGTGAAAAAGGGTGATTTTGAGCTAAATTGCCTTTAAAACCATTTTTTCGGGGATTCCCAGAAGATACAATATGGAGTCAAGATTTTTATGTCTTGATATGGAATAATGGGTCTTTTCTTTTACGAGCGGTTTGGCCTGAAATGCGATACCAAGCCCTGCCTTTGAAAGCATCTCTATATCATTTGCACCGTCCCCAACTGCAATCGTCTGATCCAAATCTATATTTTCCTTTTTTGCGATTTCTTGTAAGAGTTTTGCCTTCGTCTTTCCATCTATGATGCGCTTAGAAATTTTGCCAGTTGCCAAACCACCAACCATTTCCAACTCGTTTGCATAGGCATAGTCAAAACCAAGTTTTCCTTTCAACCTGTCGGTAAAATACGAAAAACCCCCACTTATTAAGGCTGTCTTATATCCCAATTTCTTGAGAACCCTAACTAAGTTGGCCGCTCCATCGGTAAGTTTAATTTTTTTGTATACATTTTCAAAATCTTTTATGGATACACCCTTCAGCAGCTTCACTCTTTTGAGCAAACCTTCCCGATATGATATTCTACCCTGAACAACTTTGCGTGTTATCCTTGAAACCTCCTGATGCTTTTTGCAAAGCTTCGCAAGCTCATCAACAACTTCTGCTTGAATAAGTGTTGAATCCATATCAAACACGATCAACCTTTTCGCCTGACGCAAAAGATCATACTTTTGGATGGCGATATCTATTCCGATATCGTTACTTAACGAAAGGAGGTTCCTTGACAGCCTTTTGGGATCAACTTGTCTGTACGCATGCGAAATCATCTCTATACATCTTATGTTTCCGTGGGATAAACGCGCTATTTTATCGATGTTGATTTTATATTTTGCCAACGCTGCCGATATTTTACTTATTTCGTAAGCACCGACTTCTTCCCCCATGCAAGTAATCACATATTGATAAGAATCCTCCTCTTCAAATGAATAATTTTCAAACGCCTCAAAGTCTAAATTGACATCCAATTTTTTGGCGGCAAAAAGAAGATCTTTCATGACCGGTGATTTAGAGGTTGAATCTTTGGCAAAGGATAAAAGAAAGGATAAAAGCAACTTTTGATGAACAACGGTTTGCTCAATATCAATCAATTTAACTCCCTTACCCTCGGAAATTATCTTCGTCAGTTCAGAAGTAATACCAGGTTTGTCCTTCCCCCTAACGGTCACAAGGATTATATCATTGTATCGTCTCATCTCCCTCCCCCAATGTGTATTCGCAAAATCCGGTTCCTTCAATGCATTCCCTTGACATTGATCCTTCTATCATTTATCAAGCAATCATGCAACATATAGAAATAATTAAGAGAACACCCGCGGTATCATTTTACGAATTTAAGGGCAATTATGAAGGTGGCTGCAGACGCCTATTATGTTCTACCCCGGAAACAAGGGACATTTGCAACAAACCCGAAATTTCTGGATGCCAATATACCGACCTGCTTTTAAATGGTATGGTTTCTATCTTAAAGGGGCTCCCATTCAAAAGTGAGATTCTGGACCAAACAAAGGATGAAGAAATTTGCATCCTAAACTTTTTAAGGGGTGGACTAAACTTTGATCTGCGCAAGGCAATTAATAAGGCCTATGGATTTAATCACCACAGAACTTCGTTCATGACATCACAGCGCTTTAAAGAAAATGACCGTTGGGGTGTTAAGGAAAATAGTTATCGTAAGTTCATGTTTCCGAAGGGCTCAGTTGTTTTCATTGCAGATGTTGTTGCAACGGGCGTCACTGTTGATAATGCGCTTCAGGTTGTGTTTGACCATATCGAAAAAGAAGGTGGCAGTATAAAGTATCTGGTCTTCTTCACGATTGGATGTCATAAATTAGAAAAGATTTTAGATAAATATAAAAAAATCCTTCAAGAGAAATTCGATGATTTTAAAGAATGTTATGCGGTCTATCTTGAGGGAAAATTTAAGTTGATTGATTCAAAAACAAATCTAAAGATTGGAATACAAGGTACCGACCTTGTCCGCTTTGACTGCCCAGTTACGCCCGAGTTTGAACTCTCACAATATGAAAAGATCTCTCATGCGCTGGAACGCTGCACTATATATGATGCCGGCAGTCGCGCCTTTGATGTCCCGGAATATACTGACGATGTTCGTAAATATTGGGGACAAGTTAAATTATTGGCGAAAAAGGGATTAACCCTCTACGATGCCTTAAAAGAACGTTGGCATGAAAATGAGTATTCATCGAAAGAGGCCTTCTTCGTGCATAAAAAAGGGATCTGGAAGGGTATTGATGAATTGTTTTTAGACCAACTCTATGACGCCTACCAAAAGCGTTGGAGCAAAGATTTTATAGAAAAAAGCAAAAGCACCACTGCATTGATTGAAATCTGTGAAGAACAACTAGCCAAACTCTAGAACTTAGAACTTAGCTGAGAGAAACATCTCTCAGCCCTCAGCTAAGCTCTAAGTTCTAACCTCAAGGGCACCAACAATATCTGCAATATTCTTAATATCGTTGTCGACACAATAATCGTAAAGATCCTTTACTAACTCTAAACCAATAATCGGATTAACAAAGCTGGCAGTTCCGACCTGAACCGCGCTGGCACCTGCAAGAATGAATTGTATAACATCCTCAACACACATGATTCCGCCAATTCCTATGATCGGTATCTTTACTGCATTATATACCTGCCATACCATCTTCAAGGCGACCGGTTTAATAGCCGGGCCGGAAAGCCCACCAATAATATTTGCCAGAACCGGTTTTCTCGTTTCAATATTGATCGCCATTCCAGCCAGGGTATTTATAAGAGACACCGCATCCGCACCGGCACCCTCCACCGCCCTGGCAATCTCTGAGATATCAGTTACATTTGGCGATAATTTCACAATGATCGGTAGTTTGGTTTTCTTGCGGATCTTTCTTACAACCTTTGATGCCATCTTCGTATCCGTTCCAAATTGAATGCCACCAGACTTTATATTTGGACACGATATATTTACCTCAAGA
Organism: uncultured Pseudomonadota bacterium; assembly: GCA_964536295.1. GTDB lineage: Bacteria > UBA10199 > UBA10199 > CAZHVX01 > CAZHVX01 > CAZHVX01. Next base: position 8,010 of record CAZHVX010000035.1, on the reverse strand, counting down.
CCAGAAATACCATCCTGGCCATCAAGTTTTTCAGCAACTGCGGCATAGTCATCGATGCTATTCCCAAAAAAATTAACAAATGTTTTGATCCTCAGTTTACGAAGCTTCGGCAGCTTGTCCCTTAAAAAGGCCTCAACGCCGACGTTTTGCAAACCAATCGAATTAAGCATCCCTGACGCCGTTTCCACGGTTCGTGGCATAGGATTGCCCTCAATCGGTTTCAATGAAACGCCCTTTGTCCATATCGCACCTAATTTGGAAAGATCGTAGAGGTCGGAAAGTTCTTCACCATAGCCCGCAGTTCCGGAGGCCAATGTGATGGGATTAATTAATTTAATTTTGCCTATGTCTACTTGTAGATCTACCATGCTATCTCCATAAATCCTTAGAGCTTAGAACTTGGCTGAGAGATGAGAGATTTTTTTTCTTCCTCTCATCTCTCAGCTAAGTTCTAAGTTCTCAGAGTTAAATACCGGCCCCTCTTTACAGACCCTGACATACTCATCTGACGAATCCTTACAAACACATCCTAAACATAGCCCAATTCCACATGACATATAGGCCTCTGTTGAGACCAAAAGTGGAAGTTGATATTTTTCACATAAGGTCTTCAAAGTTATTAACAACCCCCTCGGACCACATGCACATATCATGTTATATTTTAAATAGTTACCTATATTTTGTTCAAGTAATTCTGTAACTTTTCCTTTAACGTTTTTTGAGCCATCGTCCGTTGTAATTTGAAGATCAACACCCAACTTTTTAATTTCATCTAAAAGAACAAGATCTATGGAACTCTTTCCTCCGTAGAAAAATGCCACCTCAGTACCGCGCCTCACAAGACGCCTTGCCAATCCATACAAGGGAGCAACCCCATAACCTCCGGCAACCAGAACCACCCTTTCATACTCGGGACTCAATTCGAAACCATTTCCTAAAGGCCCCAATACCTTGATGCGATCATCGTTTTTTAGTGATGCTAACTTACTCGTCCCTTTTCCCACCAACTTGTAGCACAGGGTTAAAAGCCCATTCTGCAGGTTAACGATCCCAAAGGGGCGCCTGAGAAACGTTTCTTCACCGGGAATATCCACCATCACAAATTGACCAGGGACAAAGTCTGCCCAATCGGTTTGTAACCCCATCAAAAAATACTCGCCTGTGATACGCTTATTAAATTCTATCTTCGCTAAGGAATCTTTCATACCTTGGTACGCATTACTATTGCGTCATTCTTTTTTTGATAATATTTTTTTACGACCCCCACCTCTTCAAATCCAAATCCCGCATAAAGCCTTTTTGCAAATTCGTTATCGTGCCTTACATACAAAAAGCAATCATTAACCCCCGCCTCCCTGGCGTCGGCAAAGGCATTTTCCAAGAGCGCTTTTCCCAAACCCCTATTTCTGAATAATTCATCAACCGCTATGGTGACCAACTCCATCTCCTCAGCAACAATCATATAGACGACATGGGCGATTATTCTATCACTTTTTTTGATAATTCTGAAATGATAAACGTCCTGATCCCAAAGTTTTGAAAAAAAGTTTAGCGACATGGGATCCGGAAAACATCGGGTTTCAAGATCCACCATCCCCATCAAATCCTCAAACTCTGGTTTTTTGACTTTGAACATAAATTAAAATCTGAATACGCTCTTCCCTGGATAAATGGCCCTATCACCCAATTCTTCCTCTATCCTTAACAGTTGATTATATTTCGCTATACGATCAGAGCGTGAGGCTGAACCTGTTTTGATTTGGCCTGCGCCAGTCCCCACAACCACATCAGCAATAGTGGAATCTTCCGTTTCCCCAGAGCGATGTGACACAACGGCGGTCATTCCGGCATTATGAGCCATTCTTATACAATTAAGGGTTTCGGTTAGAGATCCGATCTGATTTAATTTGATAAGGATTGAATTTGCAGACTTTTCTTTTATTCCACGCTCCAAAATCTTGGTATTTGTTACAAACAAATCATCGCCAACGATCTGAATTTTCTTCCCCAATGCGGCATTGAGTTTTTTCCAACCATCCCAATCCTCCTCTGCAAGCCCATCTTCAATGGATACAATAGGATATTTCTCACAGAGTTCTAAATACCATTTAATCATCCCCTCTGAATCCAGCTCCAGACCCTCAGCATCCAGCTTATAGAGGTTGCTTCCCTCATCATAGAAAGAAGATGCCGCGGCATCTATTGCCAAGGCAACCTCTTCACCAATCCTGTAACCCGCGTTTTCAATGGCCTCGGAGATCACCTCTAATGCCTCCTGATTTGATTTCAAATTCGGGGCAAAACCGCCTTCGTCACCGACAGAGGTTGAATATCCTCTCCCCTTTAAAACCGCCTTTAGATTGTGGAATACTTCTGCGCCGCATCTAAGGGCTTCGCGAAAACTTTTTATACCAATGGGCATAATCATCCACTCTTGGATATCAACGTTGTTGTCTGCATGTTGACCGCCATTTAAAATATTCATCATAGGAACAGGAAGCCTAATTTCTTTTGTTCCAAAAAGTTCAGCTATATATTTATAAAATGATATCTTTTTACTCGCGGCGTATGCCTTAGCAACGGCCAAGGACACCCCAAGGATTGCGTTTGCACCGAGCTTTGATTTATTGTCGGTTCCGTCTAGATTTATCATCTCATTATCAAGGCCCTCCTGATCGGATGCATACAAACCAATCACGGCCTCAGAGATGGGACCATTAATATTTTGAACGGCATTCTGAACACCCTTACCCAAATATCTTTTCTTATCTCCATCGCGCAACTCTACTGCTTCATGGATACCCGTCGAAGCACCAGATGGAACCGCGGCCCTGCCAAATGAACCATCACTTAATGTAACATCAACCTCAACCGTTGGATTGCCACGGGAATCCAATATCTCTCTTGCTTTTATACCCTTTATACTCGGCATTCTTTCCTCCAATTATAAAATTCGTCGTTCGTCGTTCGTATTTCGTAACCCGTAACCCGTAACCCGTAACCCGTAACCCGTATTTTTTAGCGCTTACTATACTTTTTTTCCTGTTTGGTCACGTATTTTTTTACACCGGCGGTTATGGAGCTTGCTACGCGCATTTGGTAGTTGTAGTTCTTTAGACGAAATTCTTCCCTTGGATTGCTTATGAAGGATGTTTCTACAAGCACCCCAGGGCACTTTGTTCCGGCCAAAACATAGAAAAGAGCCGACTGCACACCTAAATTACTCACCTTTGAGTAATTTCTTGATAACTGATTTACCATCTCTTTCTGAACATTCTCGGCAAGAGACTTAGACTCCTCTGTATTAATGTTCTGAAGCATATCCATCAGGATGGTCTGTAGATCATCCGCCTTCTTACCGGCCCCCTTATTTTCGATGGCAGCCAATCTTTCCGCCGCCTTACTGCTAGCTGTATTTAGAAAAAATGTCTCAACCCCATGAGCCTCCTTCTTTGTTGAAGCATTTGCATGGACTGAGATAAAGAGGTCGGCTTTTTTTCTATTCGCGAATTCCACTCTTTCATCTAATGAAAGATATTTATCGCGCGTTCTGGTCAAATAAACCTCAACACCTAGATTTTTTTTCAAAGAATTTGCCAAACGTTTCGAAATGGCTAACGCCACATCCTTTTCTTTCGTGCCGTGTGGACCAATTGCACCCGGATCCTTGCCACCGTGTCCTGGATCAATAACCACACGTTTAATATTCCAGGACGAATTATCCGATTTTGTAGGAAATGCCCTTAAGGGCTTCAGATTCTTTTCCTTAATTTTGGGAGTGGAAATAGGCGTATCTTTTTCCTTTATTTCCTTCTTATTTAGACCCTTGTTATTTAAAGAAACGATTACGTTTTCACCTAAGGTCAATATTTCATAGGATTCGGCATCCGCCAGGTCCAGAACCGCGCGCGTTTGAGACTCGTTTTTTTGAGCGAGTCTAATCCTCTCAAAAAGATTTGATGCAACATTAATATCTTTTTTCAGGGAATTACTTAAGTTAGCTTGCTCGAAATCAATAACCAAACGCCTGGGTTTATTGTTTTCTTCATCCTTATCTAATGTAAAACTTTTATACTTAGGAAGGATGCTGAAGAAAAAGGCAACCTGCGCTAAATCATCTTGAGATCTATGTTCTACTCCCAATAAGACACTTGCATTGGAATTTTTCTCCGAATTGCTACTGGACTTAAGAGGCAAACCTCTTTCCTCAAGAGCAACCCTCGCATCATCCGCCATATCTCCATTGGGATATTTTTCCAAAATAACATTGAGGGCTTTAGCGCCCTTATCTTTTTGCTTTAATTTGTCTATACGAATAGTTCCAATCTGATAGAGGGCATCGTCCGCCAAACGATGATCGGGATATTCTTTTACGAAGGAATTGTATCTTGTTAGGGCCGTCATCAAATCATTTTTATTCTTTGAATATTCATGAAGCTGCTCATACATTTTCCCCTTCGTATATAATGAATCAGCAGCCCGTAATGACTTGGGATGTTTTTTATAAATCTCATCAAACCTTGTTATACAGGATTCCCAATTAGCCCGTTGTTGTTTTTTCTCCTCTGACTTTAGAAGATCGTAGTAACATTCACGTCCAAGCTGATATCCATCCTCTGCCGTTGCTGCAAAGAGCATTTGCGGCATTATCAAAATCGTAGCTAATATTAAAGGTAGTATACGTCGCATATGGCGGAATATAGCATTAAAGTTGTCATTGAGCAAGCCATTAGGGGCTTGACTTTATTGAGCTTTTAGTGTGGATATTTCCATCATGCCACAATTTTTTGTAAATAAAGTCTACGAAGTCGGTAATCTGGTCGAGCCCTCCAAGGAGGACTCAAAGCATATTCAGCAGGTCCTCCGTTTGAAGGAAGGTGACTGGCTAAATCTTTCTGATGGAAGACATAAAACATATCGCGCAATATTAAGGAAATCTAATCTCAATAAAGTTTTACTTGAAATACAGGAAGCAATCGAAATCAACCGGAGACCAGGACCGATCTTGGCACAAGCAATCATTAAACACGATCGCATCGAGTGGATAATTCAAAAGGCCATCGAAATTGGAGCATCTGAAGTAATTCCATTCTCTTCGGAGAGAACGATTCCAAAATTTACGGAAAAAATATCTAACAAAAAGATTGAGCGATGGAACAAAATCGCAATGGAAGCTGCTAAGCAATCCGGCCTACCCTGGAAACCAAAGGTGCACGAACCGATATATTTCAAAAATCTTTGTACTTCTAAAAGATTTAAAGAGAAAATATTATTCTGGGAAGGCGAACGAGAAAAATCCATAAATGACTATTTCAAAAATTTCAGAATAACACCAAATTCCCTACTAATTATCGGACCAGAGGGGGGATTTGCAGTGAGCGAAATCGACCTCGCCAAGGAAAACGGTTGTATAACATTGGGCCTGGGTCCACAAATTCTTCGAGTGGAAACTGCCGCTATTGCCACACTGTCAATATGGCAATATGAAAGCGGCAACATGAACAAAACACTATGAAATCATCCAGAAATTTGGTATAACTCTCTGTCTATGGGGGAAAAAATCAAAATCATAGCCCATCGCGGTGCATCCAAAGAAGCTCCGGAAAATACGATACCGGCCTTTAAAAGGGCTATTGAGATCGGTGTCGATGGAATAGAGCTGGATGTCCTCCTAACAAAAGATAGGGTTCCGATTGTCACACACAACAATGATCTCCACATCTTAACATCACATAAAGGAAATATTCATAAAATAAATTTTAGTGATCTTAAGACGCTGGACTTTGGCTCACATTTCGATGATGAATTTGCAGGTACGACCATCCCCACACTTACCGAGGTAATTGAGCTGTGTCAGGTTCATCCAGTAAAGTTATATATCGAACTAAAGGAGCAACCTATATCTGGAATTGAAAGTATCGTTGGCGGTTTGATCAATGATATGGAATTTTCTGACCGATGCGTTGTCTCTTCTTTTTCTACGAAGATTCTGAAAAATATGAAGAAACAGTTTCCTTACATAAGACGTGGACTGGGTGTTGTCAGAAGATATTTAAGATGGCCACCTATGAAAATATCCATCAAAGAGGTTCGCGCCTCTGAAATCCATCTAAGAAGCGTATTAGCCAATTCTAAAATTGTTGACTGGGCAAATAAAAATGACTTGGGGATCTCCTTTTGGACAGTAAATGAAGCAACGGAGATGCTAAAAATCGCAAAATTAAAACCAGAGGGAATAATAACAAATGATCCAGCCCTGGCAAAGAAAATAATACAATTTAATTGAGGGGTCGGGGAAACGCCCGACCCCTCATCCTGAGTCTGCAGCTAAATGCTGCTGACGAAGGATCTCCGAAAGGTCCCGAGATTAAACTGTTAAATCAATTATGGAAAATAATGAAGACATAAGAGACGTAACCGATTTAATAGACGTAAGCGATGTCAGCTCTCGCCTGGAGGATGAAGATTTTCCTCCCCTTGATGTTGAAGAAGCCGAGGCGGAATTAAAGTCGGAAAAAAAGGGATTAAGACCCCTTTGGCGTCGTAGGCGCCAGCCAAGGGGCCATGAACCGGCAATAGCCGATCTCTCCGATCGTTTTGCTGCCTTTATTTTGGACAGCATAATCTTGTTTTACATCTACTGGCTCACGGCATCCGTATATAATAAAATTTTCTTTAGGGATTGGCTGACACCTATAAAAACCGGTGAATGGCATGGAATCGTTCTTCATGCGGGGTTCCTATTAATTGCCTTTCTATATTATTTTATCTCCGAGGGAATATTTTTTGCAACGCCTGGAAAAGCACTTTGTAGGATGTCCGTTAAAAAAACCAATGGAACCACCCCAGGGATATTCAGTGTAATATTTAGAAATATTTTAAGACCGATAGACTATCTGTTTGTTGGTTTCATCGCACTATTTTCAATGGAATTTTCCTGGTTAAATCAAAGAATCGGCGATCGTTTATCACGAACCACCGTTGTTAAGCGCCCTGTTTATCTACCATCCATGATTCGTTTAGAGGAAACAACCCTCGCATCAGCAACGGGACGAACCCTGGCATTCATAGTCGATTTCGTAATTATCATTTTGTTATACATTAGTTACCTCTTACTCCTAAGTCCATCCATGCGTCTTATGAGTTTTTGGTTGTTCTTGTTCATACCGATTCCTTGGATACTATATTATATTTTCCTAGAGGGTCTTACTCAAACTACGCCTGGTAAATGGATATTTGGTTACTCCGTATTCTTTGAGGATGGATCAACGCCCCCCCTTTCAGCAATTATAATCCGAACAATAATAAGACCTCTGGATCACAATCCAATGGGTGTGCTTTGCATTGCATGTTCATCTCAAAAGCAAAGGCCTGGCGACTTGGCTGCCGGTACGATAGTTTGCAAAAGCCCAAGAAAACTTAAAGGTTTATCAGGATTTGTTGCAGCAATAATTCTAATCTCCGGGATAGCATATCTTGGAATTCAAAATCCAAGAAATATAATGACCAAAGATTTTAAGGTGAATTTTGTCCCGACCTGGGAAAAATTTGTCATCCCCGATTTTTCATTTAAAAAATCAGAACCTGTTTTATCAGAGGAAGAACGAGATGCTTCGAAAGACATTGGAATAAAAGTAACATCCTTTAAGTTTGCATCTAATTCACCTGACAATGTTAGAGCATCAAAGATCTTCAGCCCGGGAGAAACGGTATATCTCGTTTTCGAATTAAGGGGTTTTCAGGCGGTAAATGGAAAGGTATGGATTCAGGAAGACCTGAGCGTGAACTATCCAGACAACACCAACGCCCTTAAAACAGAAAATATTATCGATTATAATGAAAACGCAGAGGAAGGCACGCCAATTGAATTAACCAACAACATCACTCTGCCGAAAGATTCCAGATTGGGTCGATATTCCGTTTCCATCGAGGTCCGCGACAAATACGGAAAGAAAAGCGCAATCACCCGCAAATATTTTACAGTTGCAGAAACCGTCCCCGAATAATCCC
>CAZHVX010000034.1:0-15425 GCA_964536295.1 uncultured Pseudomonadota bacterium | reverse complement strand
AAACTATCTGAGGCGCACCTCTTAGTTAATTCATAAGCAAAATATTTTGCATGATAGCTAGTAATATTCATATACAAACCAATTCCTATTGAATTTCAATGGGATAGCAGGATTGTGGGCATACTGCAAGATTAAATTAAATAGAAAAAAATCAAGGAGTTATACTGGCCCCGATTTAAGGCGAGCAATTTAAAAGCTTAAATTATGATAAAGAGAGTTATCCATAGCCTGAAAAGAGTCGCCAATACCGGTTACTTACGTATCGGTTGGCGGGGATCCAGTCTTAAAATATTTAAACCTGGATCCTCGGGTCAAGCCCGAGGATAATAGCCATTAATTTGCACAAGAGGGGTTGGGGTGTTGATTGCGCGGCCTCACCGACTGCCATTATATTTGTGAATAAGAAGGAAGGCAGTCGTATCGGTAATGTTTTTTGGTTACGCTTCATAAGCCGTGAACGTTACCGTAAGACGACACGCCTGCCCGCCATCGTGTTTTTGTAGGAGGCAGGCGGGGGCTGCGTTACCGAATAACGTTAAACTTATTTTCAGCGTCTTCATGCTTATTCTGTGTCTCTGCGGTGTATAAAAATAAAGTATGCTATAGGGATGGTTTTTGGAATAGTGATGGGTTCAGCGCTGGATTGAGCTTGATGTCGAAAAAGTTGTACCTTGCTATATTTCCACTTTTGTTATGGATCTCCAAAGTCTCCAGAATATTTCCAGAATTAAAATCACAATTTAAATGCTCATAGGGCGCATTCTTCGATTTTGGGTAGAGTGTTAGATAAATATGGCCAGGTGTTTTTTTATCGACAATCCATGCCTTCGTATCGAAATGCTTGTTTATTTTTCCAAAGCCCCTCAAAAAATCAAGGGCTTCTCTCGGGAAGGTGTTTTTGTTTACTTTGTGTTCTTCAAGATATATATTTTTTGAGTTAAATATCCAAATATATTTACCGTCACTAATGTATTTATTTGTATTTATATCGTTGTATTCAATCCTCAATTTACCAGGTTTTGATAAAAAAAGGTTTCCTTCTTTGATTAAATTTTTATCGATCAACTTTACATAGGTTGTTTGTTTGAATGATGCGGAGAGAGCCGAAAGATTAATATATGTGGCTTCAATTTTTGAAGATGCATTATTTTGCGCGTTTAAAGCGTTATGGTGAATAAAAGAGAGGACAAAAGCCACAATAAATAAGAAATTGAAATATTTGATTAACTTCATATATAGTTAACTATTACCAATGCTATTGGTAGTCAATGGAAAGTTCATAAAGGGAGTTTTTATATGGGAGAATTGGAAACGAAAAAAGCATATCTTATAAGGGCATATCATTTTTCAAACACTTTGAAGTTGAGGGACATTGCCAAATTGTTTGAGCAAAAGCCATTTACTGAATCATCAAATAAATTGGTTTATGAAGCGAATAAAGATAGTTACTATTTTGTGTATAGATTTGGATGCATTGCTTTTTTTAATGTTGATGAAGAAAACCAGGATAAAATTGTAAAAAATATACTGTCTCTTATTCATGATTCGTCATCGATAATTATAAGTGAACGATACTATGTCGAAACATCCCCCGATTCAAATAACTCCGTGGGTTTTGAAAAGGCAGTTTTCAACAATCTGGCCTTAAATAAAGTGGAGATTTTAGCGCTCGTGATTGCTCAGTCCACGGCGCTTGAGTTTTTTGAGGGTAGGGTTGATAAAATGTTGGATAAGTCTAAGGACATCGGAGTCCTGTTGTCAAAGAAGGGACGTTTGTTGCATCGATCAAGGAAGATAAGACAGTATATTGGAGATTGTATTACCACAAAAAGGGAGCTGGTGAGCTCTCTTTATCTATTGGATAAACCAGATGAGACCTGGGAAAACCAGACTTTATATAGTTTATATCAGGAATCGGTGGATATGTTTGAGATCAAGGAAAGGTATAAAACGGTTGATTATAAATTGAGAATGATCCAGGAAAATCTAGAGCTGATTTCGGATCTACTTCAGAATCGAAATGCTAATTCTTTGGAGATGGCGATAGTCGTACTAATTGTTTTAGAGGTTCTCCTCTGGATTTGGGAGACCTTCTGGCATAAATAAATTGGTTAAAAATGGTATGCAATATTGCCCAGCATCGAAAGTGGAAAAACTGCCTTTCCGTTTTGATCCCCAGATGTTGAATCAATCAATCCAATGCTTCTGAATATAGCAGAAACCCCGCAGGAAAATTTTTCATTGAGATAATAATCAGTACCTATGCCGAAGTTTGCGCCAAATCCAACTGCGGTTGTGCCATTATCTGTTGTACCTTCGGATATTGCGTACATTCCAACACCCCCCTGGATGTAAGGATCCCAGCGTGACTGCGTGCTGATAACATAATATTTTAAATCAAGGATCGGCATCCCCAGAAACTCGATTCCATTGTCTCTGTCTGATATCCCGGTTCCATCCTGTGTGGTTACCATTATTGAAAGGGTGGTAGACATTTGAGGGGACCATCTGTAGTCGAAAAAGACGTGGCCTCCAACTCCAGGATCCAACTCAGGACTTGCGTCCACAACGTAGATATTTCCAATTGGCCCCAGCCCCACTGTCATATTTGCTGCGTAGGTATTTGTGGTTACAAAAGAAATTGCTATTATTGACAGTAGAATGACTAGTTTTTTCATTAATTCCCCCGTAGTCGTTTCGTTCGTTGAGCTCGTTTGGCCAGTTATGTCCGGTCAGCTTGACAAACTTAACAAACTGAACCGACAAACGGACTAAACATGCTTAATCCTAACCTTTCTTCCAACTATCTCCAACCTGTCGGTAGCATACCATCTTATTACCTCGGGGTAAATAGTATGTTCCTCTTTTAAGATTCTTTCCTTTAGAGTTTTAGCTGTGTCATTTTCAAGTACTGGAACCGTTCTCTGTACAATTATAGGACCCGTATCCGTTCCTTCATCGACAAAATGAACGGTGCACCCTGAAACCTTCACTCCATAGTCAAATGCCTGTCTTTGAGCGTCCACCCCTGGAAAGGAGGGGAGAAGTGCCGGATGAATATTAATAACCTGATTGGAAAAAGTTTTTAAGAAATGGGGGGTTAAAACGCGCATAAAACCGGCAAGACATACCAATTTTATCTTTTGATCTTTGAGCACCTTAATTAATCCATCTTCAAAATCTTTTCTTGTCTTAAATTTTTTATGATCGATTATCGCTGTCGAAATCTTGGCTTTTTGGGCACGAATCAGTCCATATGCGTCGCTTTCGTTGCTAATTACAATTTTTATCTCTGCCGGGAAATTGGGGTTGTTGCAGTTATCAATTATGGACTGAAGATTTGTTCCGCTTCCGGAGATTAAAACGGCAATTGGTAATTTTTTTATCATTTTGTAACCTCAGTTAATAGTAATTAGCTTATCACCTGATGTTATTTTACCAATGATCCATGCGGATTCACCCAGGAGTTTTATTTTAGATAATATGGCGTTTTTTTCTTTGTCAGGAACCACAAGCACAAGCCCGATTCCACAGTTAAATACGCGTAGCAATTCATCCTCATCTATATCTCCAAGATTCTGTAGCCAGTTAAAAATTTCTGGCCTTGCCCATGTCGATTTATCTATAGTTGCTTCGCAATTCTTAGGCAAAATTCTGGGCACATTTTCTAAAAGACCACCTCCGGTAATGTGAGCAATCCCTTTAATTGAAAAGCTTGGGATTAGATCTAGAACTAATTTTACATAAATAGTTGTAGGTTCTAGAATTGTTTCACCTAAGCTCCTGTCGAAGCCAGAGGGTTTTAACTTTAAATCTACCTTATGATCCGAAATTAATTTATTTACCAGTGAGTAGCCATTGCTATGAATGCCACTTGATTTTATCCCGATGATTGCATCTCCTTCGGAGATATTAGAGCCGTTAATTATTTTGTCTTTATCTATGATACCAACTGCAAACCCGGCAAGATCAAAGTCTCCGCGGCTATAGAGTATTGGCATTTCAGCGGTTTCACCGCCGATTAATGCTGCTCCAGATGTTTTACATGCGTTGGCGATTCCCTTGACGACCTCCACGTGCTTCTCGAGTTCAAGATGCCCGGTTGCTAGGTAATCCAGGAAAAAAAGAGGTTCGGCGCCACAGCAGATAAGATCATTGACGCACATAGCAACCAGGTCCTGACCGATGGTATCATACTTATTCATCAGGTTCGCAATATTTAGTTTCGTTCCAACTCCATCAGTTGCTCCAACTAATACGGGATTTTTATATTTATCCTTATTTATGGCGAATAGTCCGGAGAAACCGCCAAGATCCGTTACGACTTCTTTTCGGTATGTCTTTTTGATAAATGGAGAGATCTTATCAATGAAATTGTTTCCGGCATCTATATCAACGCCGGAATCCCTGTATGTAGTTTTCATAAATTTAATTCCTTAATGTTTGCCGCTATTGTCAAAACAATTTAATTTGAAACAGGATAAACACTGATAAACGCTGATGTTTTATTTAATCTGTACCTATCCCCCTATTTGCAAAAAATATTTGTAAAATATCTACTCAGTTGTTCTTTAACCGGCATTTCCCTAATCGATTATTAAAGAGCTAATTGCTTCTTTTTATTGTACTTTCTATTTAAATAACCAATAACATAAACACAGACAAAGATTAAAATCTGCGTTCATCTGCGTTCATCCTGTTTCGTTTTTTCATGGCAACTTTTGACGCTATATATCATATTAAGAAGGAAAGTAAATATGGATAGGCGTTTTTTTGTGCAACTTTATAAGTCCCAACGTTAAAATTGATTAAGTAATGAAATCAAGTAGTTAGTAGCAAGTGGCACGAACGCGTTGATTTCATAAATAAAAAAGAAAAAGCGTCAATAAAATGTCTTTAAAAAAATGTAAGAATGTAGTAATTATATGTCAAAATTCAGACACTAGCACTTCGATAATTTAAATTTTATCGATTGGCTCAGCACAAGTGCTTGTAAACAATTTAATTTTCATTGGTTTCACCACTAAAAATTAAATTGTACAAGCACTAGAAGGGGTGGTCAATGTTGGGTGGAGCAATTCAAAAAAGCAAATCTATAAAAAAGGACAATTCAAAAAAAGAAGTGATTCTTCTTAAGGGAAAAATAGAAAAACTTGAATCGTTGGTTGAAATTATTTCGCGTGGAAAATATATGTGGGAGTCGACGTTTGATGCAATCACAGATCCCGTTATGATAGTATCGAGAGATTATAATATTGAGAGAGCAAATCTTGCTGTGGCAAATTCGGTTAACGAGGATATTGTGAACATGATTGGCAGGAAATGTTATGAAGCGTTTGCTCAAAGATCTGAACCATGTTCAAAATGTCCTTTAAATGCTGCAATCAGGAATGATGAAATTTGTGAATCGGAATTGGGTAACCAAGTGGTAGAAAGGCAATACGTTGTTCATGCTTATCCATTTACTGATGCGAAGGGTAATATCAACTCTGCGGTTCATCATTACGTAGATATAACCGAGGAAAAGCGTTTGCAACAGGAGATTATTCAACAGGAAAAAATGGCCGCTATTGGTATGTTGGCCGGTGGTGTTGCGCACGAGATTAATAACCCACTGGGGGGAGTTCTGGCCTTTACGCAGCTTCTATTGAAGGATTTAAAGGAGAGGGTTCCAACAAAGGAAGAGATTGTCGGAGATATTAAGGAGATTGAGCAAGCAGCTATTAGGTGTAAAAAAATTGTTGCTGATCTTTTAGATTTTTCACGAGTTTCCAAGGATAAAGAAAATACTTTTATTCAGTTAAATACATTGATCGAAAAATTATTTCCGCTTCTCAAATCTGAACTCAAATCTTACAATGTTGACTTGCAGGTGGATTTGGAATCGGAACTACCTGAAGTGTTCGGAAGCCCAGACAGGTTGCAACAGGTTTTCTTAAATCTGTTAACGAATGGTTGCCATGCGATGGAAAAGGGTGGCGTTTTGCATGTTAAAAGTCACTTTGATTCTAGACGAAAAAATATTTGTGTAAATGTTTCGGATGAAGGTAGTGGAATTAAAGAGTCAGATATGGATAAGATATTTGATCCATTCTTTACCACAAAAGACCCAGGTTCCGGAACCGGGCTGGGGTTATCCATTAGTTACAGAATTATTCAGGAGCATGGTGGAAGTATCTCAGTTGATAGTACAGAGGGCAAGGGCTCAATATTTAAGGTTAAGTTGCCTTATAAAAAGAAGGTAGATTAAACAAGGGAGGTCAACGTGAAGGCTACTATACTAGTGGTGGATGACGAAGTTGCAATACGCCGAGCTTTGGAAAAATTTCTCAAAGGTGATGGTTACGAGGTCCTGGCAGCCAACGATGGAGAAGAGGCGCTAAAATACTTCGATGATAACCATGTCGATTTGGCCTTAGTGGATCTGGTCATGCCAAAGATGAATGGTATCGAGTTGATTAAAAAAATCAAAGAGCTTAGCCCGGAGACGGTAGCAATCGTTTTGACGGGATTTGGCACAATTACAAGTGCCGTCGAGGCAATGAAGGCGGGTGCATATCATTATCTTACCAAGCCCTTTGAACTAGATGATATAGAATCTCTAATAAAGATAGCCCTAGAACATAAATCACTTAAGGAAGAAAATGTTCGTTTAAAAAGAGAATTGAGAACAAAATATAAATTTGAAAGTATGGTTGGGGACAGTGAAGAGATGCACAGTATATTTGACCTGATTTCAAAGGTTGCCGATACGGATTCTACCATTTTGATATTGGGCGAAAGCGGTACGGGTAAGGAATTGGTTGCGCGAGCCGCTCATTATAACAGTAAGCGGGCAGATAAACCTCTTGTTACCGTAAATTGTGCGGCGATACCAGAGGAACTTTTGGAGAGTGAATTATTTGGTCACGTGAAGGGGTCCTTTACCGGTGCTGCTTATACAACGCAGGGTAGGTTTGATGCCGCAGATAGGGGTACAATTTTTTTGGATGAAATAGGTGATATGAGCACAAAACTTCAGGTTAAGATCTTGCGCGTACTTCAGGAAAGAAAATTTGAGCCCGTTGGCTCAACGAAAAGTCACGAAGTGGACGTAAGAATTATTGCTGCTACAAATCAAAATCTTGAGCAAGCCGTAAAAGAGAAGCGTTTTAGAGAGGATCTTTATTACAGACTAAATGTTATTCCAGTAAAGATTCCTCCATTAAGGAAAAGGGCTTCGGATGTTCCTCTTTTGATAAAATTTTTTCTTGATAAGTTTAATAAGGAAAATAAACATAATCTGGATGGCTTTTCAAAAGAGGCGATGTCAATGCTTGTTCATTATGATTGGCCAGGAAATGTAAGAGAGCTTGAAAACCTGGTTGAAAGATTAGTCGTCTTGAAAAAGGGTGGAAAGGTTGAACTGCCCGATTTACCTGATAAGCTTGGTCAAAGACAGTCCACTCAACCGTCAAAGCCCGTGGTTGATATCCCTTCTACCGGTATTTCCTTTAAAACGGCGGTCTCTGATTTTGAAAATGAGCTCATTATTAAGGCGCTAGAAAAAACGGGGTGGAACAAAAACAAGGCAGCTGCACTGCTGCAATTAAATAGGACCACATTGGTGGAGAAAATTAAAAAGAAAAATCTGGATAAGGTTATTCTTGGATAATTTGTATTAAATGGGGGAGTTTATGTTTAAGACATTCAATTTGTTGATAGTTGACGATGATAGTGCTCTTGTTAAGGTCTTCGAGCGGTTGGCTAAAGATAGCCAATGGACCTATGAGGTGGCTAGAAGTGGAACTGAGGCTATAGAAAAGATGAACAAGTCGGTCTTTGAGGTCTGTATACTTGATATTAAATTGCCAGGCTATAACGGAATGCAGGTTCTCGAATATATTAAGTCCAACCAATTTACAACGGAAACAATTATGATTACAGGCGTTGGTTCCGTTGAAAGCGCGGTCCATGCGATAAAGCTTGGCGCGTATGATTATTTAACGAAGCCTTTCGATGATATCCAAAAAGTTGTTTTAATTATAAGTAAAGCACTTGAAAGATATAGACTCCTCCAAAAAATTCGTCACCTTGAAAAACAAAGCGATGATAAATTTGCCTATGAAGGAATAGTTGGAAAAAGCCGCAAGATTCAGGATGTATTTAATACAATCGATAATATTGCGGCTACCACATCTACTGTTTTGATTAGTGGAGAGAGTGGTACCGGTAAAGAATTGGTTGCAAGGGCAATCCACAGAAAGTCAGCGCGTAAAAGTAAACCGTTTGTTATCATCAACTGTGCTGCGTTGTCTGAGCATCTACTTGAAAGCGAGCTTTTTGGACATAAAAAGGGTTCTTTTACTGGCGCTATTCAGGATAAAAAGGGCCTCTTTGAAGAAGCGGACAAGGGAACTATTTTCCTTGATGAGATCGGCGAAATTCCACCTTCGACTCAAGTTAAGCTGCTGCGCGTGTTACAGGATGGTGAAATGAAATCAGTCGGAGGAAATCAAAGCAAAATTGTTGATGTTCGCTTAATTGCAGCCACCAATAAGAATTTGCAGGTCATGGTGAAAGAGGGTACATTTAGGGAAGATTTATATTATAGATTGAACGTTATCACGCTTGTTTTACCGGCGTTGAGGGAACGCTCCGAGGATATAACTCTCCTTACGTATCATTTTCTTGAAAAATATAACAGGAAGATAAATAAATCTGTTAATAAAATCTCCGTTGATGCACTTCAGGCTCTTCAAAGTTATAAATGGGAAGGTAATGTGCGCGAATTGGAAAACGTTATTGAGAGGGCTGTTGTTCTTGTTAAGGGAGACGAAGTTACGGCAAGAGATTTGCCATCAAATGTTCTTGGTGATTCATTTTATCTTGTAGAGGGGATTGCCGATAATGATTTATCTCAGTACCCATATCATGACGCAAAAGATAAGGCCATGATTGTGTTCAATAAATCATATCTAGCTAATTTGCTCCGTCAATGTAAGGGGAATATCTCTGCAGCTGCTTCAAAGGCCGGGATGGACAGAAGTAATTTTAAAAAGATTCTTAAAAAGTATGAGGTGGATGTCGGTGAAATTAAGGTAGAGGCTCATCAATAAGCCATATTAGGGAAGGATGAATTATGGGATCCGAAAAGGTATTAGTTGTTCAAAAGAAAAGTAAGATATCAAAGGGCGTTTCAAGGGTTTTAGATAAAATAGGCTGGGAATATAAGGCAATAACTCCGCAAGAGATAATGCATTCTGTTAAAATTGAAGTCCCAAGTTGTATCATACTAGAAACCGAAGATAAGTGGTCGGTTGATCCCAAAGAAATAATCATAAGCCTAAAAGAATTTGATGATAATCTTCCTATCATTGTGGTTTCTGATGATTCAGAGGTTGAGGAAGTTGTTGAGTATATGAAAGAGGGGGTTTTTGATTATTTTACCTCGCCATTATTGCCTGAAAAAGTTGAAAATGCAATTCGCCGCGCCGCTAGAACATATGAACTGACAAAAAAGGTTTTTTTATTGGAGAGCCAGGTTGGATGGCGTGGTAAATTTGATAATATCGTTGGACATAGCGCCAGAATGCAGGAAATTTTTAATCTTATAACCAGCGTGGCTAAAAGCAATGCTACTGTGCTTGTAATGGGTGGTAGTGGAACGGGTAAAGAGTTGGTTGCCAAAGCGATTCATAAATATAGTGATAGGGCAAAACATAAATTTGTAGATATTAACTGCGGTGCTATCCCTAGGGAGCTTTTGGAAAATGAAATGTTTGGACATGAACGAGGCGCATTTACTGGAGCAGATAGACGTTATGTCGGTAGTTGTGAGCAGGCCGATAAGGGAACGCTTTTTTTGGATGAGATTAGTGAGATGGATGCTCTCCTACAGGTTAAGTTGCTACGGTTTTTACAGGAAAGAAGCTTTGTTCGTATAGGAGGTACAGATCGTATTCAGGTGGACGTAAGAATAATTGCTGCAACCAATAGAGATTTGGTTGCCGACGTCGAATCGGGCAAATTTAGAGAGGATCTTTTCTATAGACTTAATGTCGTGCCGATCGTTATCCCAGTACTAAAGGAAAGACGTGAGGACGTTCCACTTCTTGCAAAACATTTTTTGGAAAAATATAGTGCAAAAAATGAGAAAATATTTATTGATATTGCGCCGGATGCTATGGAAGCCCTTGTAAATTATGATTGGCAGGGCAATGTGCGTGAGTTGGAGAACATAATCGAACGAATGGTTGTTTTGAACAACGATACACAGCTTAAACTGAAATTTCTTCCTCCTTATATTCAAGAAAGCAGGAAGAATAAGGAGGGCACACCTTCTGTGTTACTCTCTAATATAGATACTCAGCAAATTATCCCATTAGAATTGGTCGAAAAGTATTCTATCGAGGCTGCATTAAGGAAATGTATGGGTAATGTTTCAGAGGCAGCGCAAAAGTTGAAAATTGGACAGGCAACATTGTATCGTAAAATTAAACAATATGGACTAAAAATCTGATTGTATCACCGCGGAGCCGCTAAATGAAATAGAATACGCTGGTGAATATAATAAATAAAGGAGTCACTATGAAGATTAATGTTGAGACAAAGAATAACGCGGTTATTCTCCACTGTAAGGGTAGCCTTGATGCAAACACCGTGGCGGATTTTAAAAAAGAAACCACGAAATTGCTTGATGGTGGAAATGTAAAAATAATAATCGATGGCAAAGAGCTGGATTTCGTGGATAGTATGGGATTGGGTTCTTTAATATCTCTCCTTAGAAAAACCAAACAACATGATGGTGATGTTCTTGTCGTAAATTTAACAAGCGATGTGCGTACAATATTTGAGATAACCCGTTTACATAAGTTGTTTAAAGTTTTTGATGATTTAGATCAAGCCTGTGGTGAATTTAAAAAGCAGTAAATTACAACCAACGCGGTCAATATATGAGTCATTTACCATACGAAATTGATTTTAAGGTTGCGGGTGATACTCAGTACGTTGCCTTTCTGAGGAATATCCTTTTCTCTATTACCGAAAATATTGGCGAAAAAGAAATGCCATCCGATATCGTAAGAAAGTGTAGTCTGGCGCTTGTTGAAGCGGTCAATAATGCGGTAGTCCATGCTCACGCAGGCGATATCAATATTCCAGTTTTAATAAAAATTGTAGTTGATAGGGATGATGTCGAGATGCATGTAGTGGATAAGGGCCATGGCTTCGACCTTCATCTCGCACATTTGCCGGATCTAAGCATGGTGCATGGACGGGGATTATATATAATTCAGGCGTTGATGGACGAGGTTGCGTATCATAGGGATGAAGATGAAAATATAATGGTGATGAGATGTCAAAAAAGAAAAAAATAGAAAGTTTAGATATTTTGTATGATTTGAGTGCAGCTATTTCTTCGGCGTCAGCCGTTGAGAAGATCTATGATCTTATTCTCGACAAGGCGGTAGAGGCAATGGGGGTAGATAAAGCATCTATCATGAAATTTGATCCTGAGGAAAAGGAGCTGCGGATAGTTGCGGCTCGCGGAATGGATAAAAACATAGCAAAGAAGATAAGGGTTAAATCCGGCGAGGGTATTAGTGGTAAGGTTTTTAAGGAATCTGAACCCATTCTATTAAAGGATGTTTCCAAATCAAACGCTACCTCGAAAAGGTCGAAATATAAGAGTTCGTCATTGATTTCTGCCCCGGTTGTGTGTCTTCCATTAAAGATGGCCGGTCGTCCTATTGGCGTGATTAATATGACTGACAAAAAAAACGGAAAGCCATTCTCAAAGAAGGATTTAACACTTTTAACTGCAATTACAAATCAGGCGGCAGCATATATGCATCTGTGTGATTTGGCTCAAAGGGTTCGTGAGGCAGAGGTCGCTGAAAGGGAATTGGAGATTGCAAGACATATCCAAAGAACGCTTATTCCTGAAAATCTTCCAAAGTTTGAAGGATTGGATATCGCCGCTTCGTGTATCACCGCAGATAAAATTGGTGGTGATTACTATGACGTGCTTCAGGTTGGGAGAGATAGGATGGTTGCCGTAGTGGCCGATGTCTCCGGGCATAGCGTCGGCGCTGCTCTTTTGATGTCAGCATTCAGAATTGGATTGAAGGCCTCGGCTTCGCCAAAAAAAGACCCATCCGAGCTTGTGAGGGACCTCAATCATTTACTATATGAAGACCTTGTGGCGGCGGAGCAGTTTATCTCCATGGTTTGTATAAATTATAAGGGTTCAACACATAAAATTGAAATAACAAATGCGGGGCATTGTCCGGTGTTGATATGGAATAATGGTTCCAAAAAATTCAATGAAGTTGTGACGAATGATACCCTTTTAGGGATAAAGGATAATATAGAATTTCATGAAAAATCTTTAACCCTAAAAAAGGGAGATTTAATAGTGCTCTATACGGATGGAATTACGGAGATTAAAAATTCCAGGAAGCAGATGTTTGGTATCGAGAGGCTTAAAAATGTAATTTCAAAAAATAGTAAAAAATCCTCTGATCATATACAAAAAAAGATTACAGAAGAGGTGATGAAATTCGGCAGCAGGGTTACGGATGACATAACAATAGTTGCGATTAAGGTACGTTAATGGAATTCCCGTCTTCTCTAGAATATCTAAATAAATTAGGTGAAACAAAAATCGAATTTGGTCTGGAAAGGGTGATAAAGGCGTGCGAGCTGCTGGATAATCCGCAAGATTCATTAAAAATTATACATATAGTTGGTACAAATGGCAAAGGCTCGACGGCCGCTTTTCTGGAATCAATATTGCGACACAGTGGATATAGGGTGGGTCTATATACCTCTCCTCATCTATTAGATGTTCGCGAAAGAGTTCAAATCAATCGAGAATTAATTAGTAAACCTGATTTTGCCGATATGATCGAAGCGGTATCGCGTTTAGATATAAAACTTACCTACTTTGAGGTGCTAACATTAGTTGCGCTATTACATTTCAAAAAAAACAACGTTGATCTTGTCATATTAGAAGCAGGGCTTGGTGGTAGGCTTGATGCTACTAATATTGGGTTGCCGTTACTTACAATATTTACACAAATTGCATTAGATCATCAGAATTATCTTGGAAACAATATCGATAGCATTATTGCCGAAAAATTAGCCGTTATAAAAGAGAGGATTCCAGTTGTAGCATCAAATCAGGAAAACTATAATTTAAAGAAAATAGAAGAAAGATGTAGAAAATTAGGGTGCATGTTATCAATTGCAGATGAAGGTAAAACTTTGGACTTTAAATTAGGTCTAATTGGTAAACATCAAGCTACAAATGCAGCAACTGCTATCGTTGCAGCAAACAAGTTAAATGATCTGGGATATAAAATCCAAGACATTGAAGCTGCTTTGAGTGCAACTTCCTGGAGTGGACGTTTGGAGACGATATCTCAAAAGCCTCATGTAATTATTGATTGCGCACATAATCCATCTGCGATGAGCTTTCTAAAAGATTTTATATCTCACGAACTGGATACGAAAAAAATCCATTTGATGATTGGCATTATGGGGGATAAGGATATCCAGGGTATGTTAAGCCCGATATTGCCTTATATATCAGCAAGTTACGCGGTGGCTCCAAAAATTGTCCGTGCCTGTCCTTCAGATAAACTTGCAAAAATTATTAACGATCTGGGTTTTGTTGGTAATGATGCGGGTGGGGTTGAAGAAGCGTTGGATAAACTCCTTCCCTTGA
The DNA here is from genome assembly GCA_964536295.1 of uncultured Pseudomonadota bacterium. Lineage (GTDB taxonomy): Bacteria > UBA10199 > UBA10199 > CAZHVX01 > CAZHVX01 > CAZHVX01. The sequence goes on along the minus strand of CAZHVX010000034.1, from coordinate 1,714 downwards.
TTGGTGAGAATGAAACATTGATTATTACAGGATCTGTGTATACTGTTGCCGAAGCGTTGGAATATTTTAATAAATGTTGTCATCCTGATCCTGAGCGAACGTAGTGAGTCGAAGGGGAAGGATCCAGTTAGTTCAGCGAAAAAACTGGATTCTTCGCTGTAGCTCAGAATGACGTGTTTTATCGAATGTCAAAAAGAAAAAAACTATATCTCATTGATGGTAGCAATTATGTGTTCAGGGCATATTATGCCATTCCTCATCTTTCAAACTCGAAGGGTATGCCAACAAATGCGCTTTTGGGATTTACCCAAATGCTTCTTAAATTGTTGAAGGATGAAAACCCAGAATATATTGGTGTAACCTTTGATACAAAGGAACCAACCTTTCGCAAAGAACTTTATAATGCTTACAAGGCAAATCGTCCAGAACCACCCGAGGATCTTGTCCCGCAGTTTCCATATTTCCCCAAAATCGTTAAGGCGTTTGATATTCAGGTTTTGATTAAACCAGGCTTTGAGGCGGATGATGTTATTGGAACAATGACTAAAAGCGCGGTTGAAGATGGTTTTGATGTGGTCATCATGACCGGAGATAAAGACATGATGCAGCTTGTAAACGAGCACGTATCTATCTGGGACGCAATGAAGAACAAGACCATTGGTATCAAGGAGGTTGAGGAAAAATTTGGCGTTAAACCCGATAGGGTTATTGATGTATTGGGTTTAAGTGGTGATGCATCCGACAATATACCCGGTGTTTCAGGTGTCGGTCCCAAAACGGCAACAAAACTCATTACTGAGTTTGGTTCCGTTGAAGGGGTGATAGAAAATGTCGATAAGTTGAAGGGAAAGTTAAAAGATCGTTTCAAGGAAAATATAGATAAGGCCAGGCTATCGAAGAAGCTTGTTACGATAAAAACGGATGTTCCATTGGAGATTAAGCCGAGGGATCTAAAATATAATGGTTACGAAAGAGATGCTTTAGTCAACGTTCTTGATGAATTTGAATTCAAGCGACTAAGGCTAGAGCTTACTGAGAAAAAAGAGGAAACAGGTACATCCTACAAGATAATTACATCGGAAGAAGAACTTCATGAATTAATAAGTGTCATTAAAAAGGTAGGAAAGTTCGCATTCTATACACAAGCCTCCCATGATAATCCATGGTGGGGGAGTGTTGTCGGTATCGCCATTTCATGCCAGATTGGTTCAGCTTTTTATATACCGATGGCGCATATCGGTTTGGATGCCGCCAATCAAATCCACGCGAAATCAGCACTGGCTGCCTTAAAGGTGGTTTTCGAGGACAAAAATATTGTGAAATATGGTCATAATATGAAGAGGAGCATGGCCCTATTTAAGATGTATGATCTAAAGTTGAAGGGTCAGTTGATAGATTCTATGGTAGTGTCTTATGTCCTGAAACCAACTGGAAAACATTCAATAGTTGATATAGCGGAAAATATTTTGAATACAAGTTTAGCTAAACGTGAAGATACTGTCGGAAAGGGTAAAAAGGAAATTAATTTCCAGGCGCTGGAACTAAAGATAGCTAATGACTTCATGTCGCAGCGTGCTGATTATCTTTTTAGAATATGTGAACAATTATTTCCTGAATTGGATAAGTCAGATCAAAAGAATGTATATTATGATATCGAGATGTCACTAATAGATATCCTAAGTGATATGGAATCATATGGTGTCTTGGTTGACAA
>CAZHVX010000033.1:0-15811 GCA_964536295.1 uncultured Pseudomonadota bacterium | reverse complement strand
GAACATGCCTGTTTGAAATACAGCGGACGGGTTGGCCGATCCGGCTCTGCAAAACGGCTGAAACCGCGGATATATTATATAAAAAGTATTTGAAGGAAATGGAAGATGAAGATTGATGCGGTCAACCAGAACGAGGGCCGAGCTGGATGAATTGCGTCAGAACACCTGAAATAGAAGATGAGGGGCAGCATGCATTATCTGAACGAAACACATATACTACTTTTTCTCATCCAAGTTTCGATTCTGCTTGCGCTCACTAAAGGGCTAGGCGAAATTTTCAGGAGATGGAAGCAACCCACCCTGACTGTAGAACTGCTTGTGGGTATCGTACTAGGACCGACTATTCTGGGCCGCTTCTTCCCTGGTGTGCATGCGGCCATTTTCCCCCCCGACATGCTCCAGATGAACATGCTGGAAACCGTGGCCTGGGTCGGTGTACTGTTTCTACTTCTGGAAACCGGACTTGAAATCGATTTCTCGGTGGCATGGCGGCAAAAAGGCAACGCGTTGGTCATAGCGTTCTCCGACATTATCATCCCCATGTTAATCGCTTTCGTGCCCTGTCTGTTTATCCCGGTACATTATCTGGTACAAGCGGATCATCGAATCCTGTTCGCACTGTTTATGGCAACGGTCATGACAATAAGCGCAATGCCGGTTGCGGCACGGATACTGAGAACCCTCAATATATTGAAGAGCGATCTCGGCTTTCTGATAATGTCCGCGCTTGCGGTTAACGACGTGGTGGGTTGGGTCCTTTTCACCATAGTTCTTGGACTGTTCACCCAAACTGCCGTAAGCATAAAGGGTGTGTTCATTGTTTTCGCCACGACGGTCGGATTCGCAACCCTCGCGCTTACCGTGGGCCGCCATCTTTCAGCAATGACCCTAGATGCGTTCAAACGGATGAATATGCCGGAGCCGGGATCTTCGCTCACCTTACCAGAGATTTTGTGATCCCCACCCTGACAGCACTGGATCGTGAAAGCGCCATCAGGGAACTCGCCGCTAAAGCGGCAGCTGGGCTCCGATCCGGTATGGAAGAGAAAATTACAAATGCGGCTCTGACACGTGAGGAGGATTTCGGCACAGCCGTGGGCTGCGGCGTTGCTCTTCCACACGCAAGGCTCGAAAATATAGACGAACCGATCATTGCTTTCGGACGGTCGAGGTCGGGGCTATATTGGAATTCGCCTGATGGCAAGCCCGTATACCAAGTCTTTTTTCTCGTTTCTCCGTCCGGTTTAAAAGACGTTCACGTAGAAATTCTGGCGGTGATCACGAAAATTATGCAAAAATCTGAGAATCGGACGGCAATCAATCGGGCAGCAGATGCAGACCTCTGTCAAACAATACATGATCTATTTTCACGGGAAACGAAGTCCTTCAGGCATGCCTAGGGCATTTTCCATTACATACACATCCAACATCTTTGTGCAGAGGCATCCTTTTCTTTTGTAGTCAGCTCAACTCTGAAATGAAGAAACAGCAGACACAAAGTTTGATTTTTTTGCCGTCACCCTTAAAGTACGTCAACCCCATGACAGGTTCTAAAATTATCCGCTAAAGCACCCCAACAGATTAGAACCCGTTAGCAAAGAATGAGCTTACGAGTTCTTATGTCCTCCTGCTAAGGAGGACCAACTGGTAGAACCCCTGCTAGAATTCAATTCTGGCAGAGGTTGTAGTTTATGTAGGCAGGGGCAGTTGCCTAGAGATTAAATTTTCCGACTATGGATTCGGGGGAACTTTAAGTTCCGAGATCGTTCTTTTACGTTCATTTTTCGTTCCGAATCGTTCGGTTTACGTTCTTTATCGATCGGTTTGCGTTCGGTTTACGTTCTATTTGCGTTCCGTTTGGGACCTGTGTGGGCTGCAAAGGGTTTTGGCGAGGCACTCATGATTCCAACAAAAAAGCGGTGGATAAATATCCTCCGCTTTTTTGGGAATCATGGTGGGCCGACCTGGGTTCGAACCAGGGACCATCCGGTTATGAGCCGGGGGCTCTACCAGCTGAGCTATCGGCCCTAAGCACTGGCGGATATTATATATTATTGTAAAAATATCAACCCCAAATTTGTAAAAAGGGGGGGCTTATCCCAAACTAATGATATTTAATAGTATTTCTGATGGAACCTTATTGTGACCTTTTAGGTTTGATAGAATAACAACATCAATGTTTTCAAGGTCCAACGGAACGTCCTTGTATTTTTTATCCAAGCTTTTGCAATAAGATGATATGAAGATTTTGGGGTAGCTTCTCTGAGAAGCGCAATCAATAATTGTATCCAATTCGACAGAGCCCATTAACGAGACATCAACTGTTGCACATCCAATTTTTCTCTCTCTAAGGGTATATTTGAGATATTCAGCGATCATCGATTGGTTTTGAACTTTTTCTTTAAATCTAACGGTTGCCCGTTTATTTATATCAGTACTTGATAATATATCTGAGATTTTGTCACAAAACGTATTCACAGCTTTTTTATCAAGCTTGTTCCAATTATAAAGATCGCCTCTCCATACGGGAACGCTTCTGTGATAACCCTTTTTTAAATGTCGATCCTTGGAGTTATATAGTTTATCCAAAAGGATGCTTTGTTGTTTTGCTATACCTTCCCAGCTAAATTCCTTTTTGGCAAGCTTGTGACCATTTACCAGGATGCGTTTTAATCCATTTTTGGTTTTAATATATTTTATTAATTGCTCGGCGGTGGCTTTGGGATCAATGGGGTCAACTATTATTGCATGCTCTCCGTCTTTTAACCACTTCGTTATTCCAGCGGCCTTAGAAATTACGGTTGGTGCCCCAGCAGCCATGGCCTCGGCGACTCCCATTCCAAATGGTTCCATAAGTTGCATTCCAAGGTAGCATAAGCTGTGATGGACCATCGCGGTCAGAACAGGCCTGTCTAGGTGGCCAAATATTCGAACAATGTCGTTAGTAGATAGGCCGTATTTCTCCATCTCTAATTTAATTTGTTCTTCAATTTTTTGTTCTTCTTCAAGTAGATGATGTCTGGATCCTCCGGCAATTACTAGTTTTATATCCTTAAATAAATCAGGCGCTAATTTCTTTGCTTCTCCCAATACTGATACGGTGGTCGGAACATTTTTAGATTCTGATATTCTTCCAAAAAAGATGATGTATTTTTTGGATGACAAGCCATATTCAGATAAAAATTCTGCCTTTGGTTTTTCATTAAAGACATCAAAAAATTCCTTACCTGCGCCTGCTTGCATTACTACGTGAGGAAACTCTTTTTTGTAGAAGTGTTTTAACTCTTCAGGTTCCCTTGGTGTATTTGCTATCTCTAGGTCAGAGCCATTCAGCGCGGATAGTTCAAAACCCTCGCGTGTTCCGAAATTGAATTGTTCATTTATCCATGTATCCGGAGATAAAGGATTGAAACCCAGAGTTTCAACCTTTCTGATCCCCATTGAATGTGGAATTACGATGGATGGAATTGAGAGCCTCTCTGCAACCTCTCTAGCTCCGACCATGCCATCAGCGTAATGACCGATTACGCCCTGTGCGCCAAATAATGCCCCGATGGCTGTTGAGGCCTCGGCCATTTGTGGCACTAGTGGATAGATATCTTCTTTTCGAATAAACTCATTTCCCCCAGCTTGTACCCTAATCAGCCAGAGATTTTTTGCAAAATTTTCAACGCGCGGATATGGTTCAAACCATCTCGCAATTATTATGACCTGTCTACCTTGTTTGGCCCATGCCTTTGATACCTCCAAGACATAGTATGTTTGTCCACCGGTATCTGGTAGTCCGGTTGGCGGTGGGTTTTCCCAATAGCCATGGGTTGATACCATTATAATTCGCTGGGCTGTTTTTGATGCTTTTTGTTTTTTTAAAATTGGAATATCGGCCTGTTTAAAAATTTCTTGATATTCATTAAGTATAGCGGGATTGATATTATATTTTGATACAAGATCGCTGATTATTTTACTCATACACAAACACGCTTCAACTCTTTATGGTTACATAAAATAAGAAGGATACAAAAAGAATGTGATTTCGATGAAGTTAATTTAAACCCAATTCTTTTTTAACTTGTTTTTCCGCATTTAGCCAATCACTGGTTTGATCGCCGGGGTTGCTGCCGCGATTGCAATAGACCTCAAATGCCTTTTGCTGTATCAAGCTGCCAACCTCTTCACTTGAGAAACGAATATTGCGCTTGCTTCCCTTTTTTTCCTGGGTTCCGGTTTTCAGCGACGACTTTTTAACGGTTAATCTTTTTAACATGGTTCGGATCTCCTTATAGTGGTTATATATACCTATTACATGATTTTGGGCAATAGAATTCATTAAGGGGCCTAAAGTTTTTTATAAGTCCATTAATTTTCAACTATGCCTTAAAAGGCATATCATATCAATTTTAATTGCTTATTAACAATACTGATGGTAAATTCCGCCAATTCTCAAAACTGTAAAGGGAGTATCTATGGGGTTTGGAATAAAGGAAAATTTTGATAGTGAATGGGTTTTGACCAACAAGGTTGGGGGATATGCCTTAGGTTTCGGCAACTTCCTTAATAAAAGAAAATATAATGGACTGCTTATTTCATCTTCACCATCCAATGAACGTGTTCATATTTTGGGGGCTATCGAGGAGAAGGTTGAGGGGAATAATACCTATTTCTACCTAGATTCAAATCATTATGTTGGTTCCATATACCCCAAGGGGCATACCCATATTGTAGGATCATGGCTCAGGCCATATCCATGTGTCTTATTTTCGACAAATCCTTTTAGCGAAGACAATTTGATATTTAAAGAGATATTCATGCTTCAGAAAAAGAATGCAGTTGCAATCAAGTACACGAATATTGGGTTGAGTGGGGTTGAATTGGTTTTGAGACCCAAATTTACATTAAGAGGACATCACGAAGTAAACTCCTCCGGTACATGGGACAGAACCGTACTTCATAAGGAGAAAAAGGAAAATGGTGTCTATATTAAACGTCATGGCACTGAGTATGGGGCGTACACATATATAGAGAAGGGCGAAATCATAGACACGGATATTATTTTTAAGTCTGTCTATTATCCAATGGAGGCCGCGAGGGGATATGATTCAATAGAGGACCTGATTTCACCTCATCGTATTCAGTTTTCCCTTGGTCCCAAGGAGTCCTGTCTTATCGTGGTTGCATCTGAAGAATTGACTGATCCAATGGGCGATAGCCGAAAAGCAGAAAGTTATTATAAATCATTTCCGTTACCTAAAACCCATCCTGCAAATAAGAAGCCTAGAGAAATATTTGAAAATGATGAGGTTGTTGGTGAATTCGACAAGAATGGGTATTTGAAAATTTTGGAGATGGCTGCAAATGATTTTGTGGTTCATGACGATGATATTATTGCGGGGTATCCATGGTTTGGAGCGTGGGGAAGGGACACATTGATTTCAATGGAGGCCTTTCACTGTCTCAAGAATGGTAACGAGTTGGCCAAGGCGATTTTAAAAAAATATTCCAAACATATTAAGAATGGAGTGTTACCAAACACATTTGGAGAGGGTGGAGAGGGATTGAATTATAGTACTGTCGATGCCCCTCTGTGGTTTGTTTTGCGAGCTTATCAGTATGCAAAAGATGATAAAGATATTGCAAAGGGTGTGGTCGACATAGTTCTTAATTATTTAAATTACAAAGAACATCCATTTTTCGTAGGGGATGATGGGCTCATTGAGATAAAGAAAACAGACCATGCAATGACGTGGATGGATGCCATAGTTTATGGCATTCCTGTGACTCCGCGATGTGGAAAACCCATTGAAATCAATGGGTTGTGGTATAATTCGCTTTGTATTTTGAAAGAAATATCTAAAACTCAGGGATCGAAAGTGCTAGTTTCTGGAGACTATTCAATTTCGACAGATCAACTTGATTTGTTAATCAACAAGGTCAAAGAATCTATGCAAAAGTTTGTGTTGAAGGATTACCTTGCCGATAGGATAGAGGATAATCGGCCCATTGATGAGGTTCGTCCTAATGTTGTAACAGCTTTGTCTCTTCCTTTTGATTTTGTGAGTAAAGATATAATAAAAAAATGTTGGCTTATGGCAAAAGAGGACCTACTAACAAAGCGTGGTTTGAGAAGTTTGAGTCCAAAGTGTCCCGCATTTAAAGAAAAATATATCGGCGGACAAAGGCAACGTGACTATGCCTATCACCAGGGAACGGTGTGGGCCTTTTTGCTGATGCCATTTATTAAAGTTGCAATGAAAGCCAATGAAGAAAAAAGTAAAAAAGAGTTGGCCAGTGAGGTCAGGGGTTATATTTCAGAGATCCGCAATGATTTCATCTCTGATAAGATATCTTCTGTTGCTGAAGTTTGGGATGGAATAGATTTTTATTTTCCAAAAGGGTGTCCAGCTCAGGCTTGGAGCGTCTTTGCCATATTAGAGGCGGAATGTCTTCTTAATGAATGGGGGTATTTTTAAATGCGCATTTTGATGCTTACATGGGAATTTCCTCCGTATATAACGGGTGGTTTGGGAATGGCCTGTTATGGTATTGTGAAGGCTCTTTTATCGTTGGATGTTGAGATTGATTTGGTCCTTCCAACGGTTGAAGATGTGTATTTTCCGATGCGGAAACCGGAAGATGCGGATATAATGCCAATCAAATTTTTGGACATTTCAAAAAACATTGTATATAAAACACAAACGACAAAAAATCTTAAAGAACGTTTAAGCTTTGTAGGAGTTACAAAGTTTCCTGAATCATATTTAACTCCAGGTTACGATTTTAAAACATTCATGGAAAGATTTTTTGATAGCATTCATATCACCGAGGCTCATTTTGAACAAATTTTAAAATTACATTTACATGGTGATGATCCGTTATTTAAAAAAGTTCAAGAGTATATGGCCAGGGTGGTGAGCTATGCGCAGGTTTTTTCACAATGTGACATTATTCATGCCCACGACTGGCTAACATATCCAACCGGGCTGGTATTAAGGAAGATGCTGAATCGTAAGTTGATAAGCCATATTCACGCGACCGAGTTTGATAGGGCCGGCGGGCCTGGTGATGAGAGGATTCATAACATAGAGTATGCCGGCTTGATAAATGCGGATCGGGTTATGGCCGTATCGCAATACACAGCGCGGATGATCATAGATAGATACAGGGTTGAGCCGCGCAAAATAAGGATAGTGCATAATGCCTATTCGGTTGGTGATACGGTTAGCCTTGAAAAGAAGAAGTTATTTAAGGATCCGCTGGTTCTTTTTATGGGAAGGATCACCCTTCAAAAGGGGCCGGATTATTTTATTGACGTTGCAGAACGAGTTTTGAAAAGGTTTCCAAATGTAAGATTTGTAATGGCTGGTACAGGTGACATGTTTTCCAGGATGCTAAAATCATCGGCCTCAAAAAGATTAAAAGATAGATTTTTATTTGCTGGATTCTTAAACCGTGAGCAGGTTGAAAAGATTTTAAGTGCAACCGATATCTTTGTTTTGCCATCCGTATCTGAACCATTTGGGATAGTGCCCTTAGAGGCAATGGCATTCGGTGCTGCAACCATTGTTTCAAAACAGTCAGGGGTCGCAGAGGTTGTCAATAACGTCTTTAAGGTGAATTTTTGGGATGTAGACAGAATTGCCGACACAATCGTTGGTCTACTTGATGATCCAGTGAAGAGGCAAAAGATAGCCGAGGCCGGCCAAAAGGAAGTTTTTGCAATGGGATGGAATAATGCCGCCAGGAATTTAAAAAGAAGTTATGAGGAGATTTTATGCTCCATGTAGTTTTTTACTTTCAGGTCCACCAACCATATAGGTTAAAACACTTTAATGTTTTGGATATTGGATCAGAACCCGATATTTTTGATGAAAATTTAAATAGAGCAACCGTCAGAAAGGTGGGGGATAAATGTTATCTCCCCGCAAATAGGCTATTAAAACAACTTATTGATAAATTTGAGGGCCGCTTTAAAATCGCTTATTCTCTTACCGGTGTTGTTGTTGAACAGTTCAAAAAATATTATCCAGAGGTTTTGGAATCTTTCAAAGATCTTGCCCGAACCAACTGTGTTGAATTTTTGGGGGAGACCTACCATCACTCCCTGGCTTTTCTTTATGATAAAACTGAGTTTATTGAACAGGTCAGGATGCATAAACAGATGCTTTTTGATGAATTTGGACAAAAACCGGTGGTTTTTAGAAATACGGAGCTTATCTATCAAGATGCCTTGGCGGATATCGTTCACAATGAAGAGGGTTTCAGGGTAATATTAGCTGAGGGAGCGGACAAAATATTGGATTGGCGTTCGCCGATGTACACCTACAACACTAGTAATGATAACGTTTATTTAATGCTTAAGTATTATAGTTTATCTGATGATATCGCGTTTAGATTTTCAAATCGAGAGTGGCCAGAGTTTCCTTTAACTGTAGATAAATTTGTTCATTGGATTTCGAACCTTGGCCTTGTCGAAAAGGGAGACAAAAATTTGTTCTTAAATTTATTTATGGACTATGAAACCTTTGGTGAACATCAATGGGCGGAAACTGGGATATTTGAATTCATGAAGCATTTGCCCGAGAAGGTCCTAAATAATCCGTTTTTATCATTTGCATGGCCATCTGATGTTATTGAGATGACAAATTATATCCCTGAAAAGTTATCATTTCCGTACGTAGTATCATGGGCAGATACAGAGCGTGATTTGTCCGCATGGGTTGATAACGATTTTCAAAGAAATGCGATTGAAACCTATTTCGAGATACTATCTGAAATAAAATCGAAAAAACGTTTTGATCTACTGGATGTAGCAAGGAAACTTTCAACATCAGATCATTTTTACTACATGTGTACGAAATATTTTCAGGATGGCGATGTGCATAAATATTTTTCACCATACAATACACCTGAACAGGCTTATATCTATTATATGAATGCATTGGCTTTTTTGAGGGATCAAATATAATTGTGATAGTGTTAACAGTTGTTATGAAAAAACGAAACAGGATGAACACACCAGCCCGCCTTCATATTTTTTATATGATGGCTGGCGGGGATAAACGCAGATTTTTGTAAATAAAATTCGAAGCACGAATATCGAAATACGAAATGGTTCGACAAGCTCATCACCATGAGCGAGCGTGAGCGAGTCGAAGGGTGAAATCGAATGTTCAAGACTTACGTTTCGGATTTGGGCAATTCGAATTTCGAGCTTGCCCTTCGACTCGCTCGTGCTCTCTCAGGGTGGTGAGCTTGTCGAACCATTTCGAGTTTCGGAACTCGAATTTCGCATTTAAAAAGAAACATCAGTGTTTATCGGCGTTTATCCCCCGCCTGCCATCCTAAAAAGAAATATGATGGCGGGCAGGTGTTTCATATAAAATTATTTTGACAATACTGTAACAGTCTATAGGAGGATTAATGGATACACGTAAATTTTTCATCAAACCGCAAATTCCAGAGAAAATTAAAGAACTAGAGATGCTGGCTCAGAATGTTTGGTCATCTTGGGATAAGGACGCAAGAAAACTTTTCCATAGGTTGGATCCACAATTATTCAGGCGAATTAATCACAATCCAGTTGAGTTGCTCTATAGAGTTAGTTCCGAACGCTTAAATGAGATGGCGAAAGATAAAGGGTTTCTGTACGAGTTAAAGCAGGTGGTTGAGAAATATCACAATTATATGGAATTTGAAGGAACGTATTTGTCGGATGATGGTGAAAAAACATTTAATAAGGAAGATGTGGTTGTTTATACCTGTATGGAATATGGCCTTCACGAATCCCTTCCATTTTATTCAGGTGGATTGGCCGTCCTTGCCGGAGATCAACTAAAGGCCGTATCTGATGTTGGATGTTCGATGGTAAGTTTTGGTCTATTGTATGCACATGGATATTTTAGTCAGCGGATAGCCCCGGATGGAATTCAGATGGAGGAGTACAAGAAACATAATTGGGCATTAACCGCTATAAGGGAAGTTGTAAAGGAAGGCGGGGCGCCATTAATTATCGAAGTTCCATTAAAGGGCGAAAAAGTTTTGGCCAAGGTGTGGAAAATTGAGGTTGGAAAGGTTCCTCTTTATCTTCTGGATACCAATATACATCAGAATCCGGAGAAATTTAGAAATATAACGAGCATGCTTTATGATTCTAATCGCCAAACCAGGCTCGAACAGGAAATTGTTCTTGGCCGAGGAAGCGTTATTGCGCTGAAGGCCCTAAATATCGAGCCAAAGGTGTATCATATTAATGAAGGGCATACCGCTTTTCTTATCCTGGAACGTTTGATCGATTTGATAAAGGTTAAAAAATATTCCTTTGATGAAGCAAAAATTATTATACAGGCTAGTACGGTATTTACCACGCATACACCTGTAGTGGAGGGTAATGAACATTATGATGATGAGTTAATTAAGGAATATCTACAGGATGAAGTGAGATCGATTGGGCTGAATATTAATGAATTTATATCGATGGGGAAAATCGGTGATGAGAAAATGTTTTGGCTCCCTGTATTTGCAATGCGTTTCTCTAGATTATCCAATGGAGTGTCAAAGATCCATGGTAGCGTTTCAAGGGAGATGTGGAAAGATCTGTATCCAAAACACCATAGAAAGGAGATCCCAATCTCGCATGTTACGAACGGCGTGCATCTTCAAACATGGCTAAGTCTGCAGATGACGGAGATGTTTGATAGATATATTGGCCCGGACTACTTTCACAGAGCGGACCTTCATGAATCGTGGAACAATATTTATGATATCCCGGATGGTGAGATATGGAACGCCCACTGTAGGCGTAAAGAACAGGTTGTGTCATTTATCAGAAGGCAGGTAAGTTCCTTAAGAAGCCGTGGAAGTTATGTGAAGAGCAATCTAAAGGACGTGGAACAACTCCTAAATCCAGATTATTTGACGATAGGTTTTGCTAGACGTTTTGCTCCATACAAACGTGCCAATCTAATCCTATCAGATCCGGAAAGGCTCGCGGCATTAATTACAAATAAGGAAAAGCCCCTTCAGCTGGTATTTGCTGGAAAAGCTCATCCAGCCGATGTTTCCGGTAAAAAGATAATTAAGGAGATCTTCGATTTTATCAGTAAATATTCTTTGGAAACAAAAGTCGTCTTTATTGAGGACTACGACATGAATGTTGCTCGCCATCTTGTACAGGGTGTTGATGTTTGGCTAAATACCCCAGTAAGACCCATGGAAGCCAGCGGAACCTCTGGAATGAAGGCCGGCATTAATGGCGTCCTTAATTTAAGCATTGCCGATGGTTGGTGGCCGGAGGCATACGACGGAACAAATGGATGGATGATAACCGCTGGCGACGAGATAACAGATCCACATCTGGCAAGAACGGCTGAGGCCAACCAGTTATATGATTTCCTCGAAAATGAAATTATTGAGTATTACTATAACAGAGCCGACAATAATATTCCGCTTGAGTGGGTTAAGATGATGAAGAATTCGATAATAACATGTTGCAGTAAGTTCAATATGCATAGGGCGGTTCGAGAGTATCTTTATAATTTCTATATGCCACAGATGGAACTTTCTAAGAAAATTTGTATGGATAACTGCTTTATGTTGAAGAAGCTCAACAAATTTAAAAAAGAGATAGATTCATTTTGGAATAAAATCTTCATCAGAGATTATTTTACCAGCATTGATGGCAGGATGCCTATCTCAGGTGAGGCGGTAAATGTTGATTGCTACGTCTATCTTGGAGATATTGACGAGAATTTAGTTAATGTTGAGTTGCTGTATTGTCACTCTGAAAATGGCGAAAAAAATATAGTTGTTCCGCTGCAATTTATGGAAAAATACAGCGATAAGGTTGCCAAATATTATGGAAGTGTGGTTCTTTCCGGTAACGGTCAACAGGAGATAAGCGCCAGGGTTGCGCCATCAGATCCCGATTTTAGAGCCCTTTATCAGGAATACGTGAAATGGAAAGAATAATTAGATGTGTTCAATCACATTCCTGGTAATATGATCCCAGTCAAATAAGTGGGACCTTTTTTGGATATCCTTGAATCTGGTTTTTCTTTCCCTGTCGTTCTTGGGGAGGATTGCGGTTAGCCTTGGTACGGCTTCCCTGCAAATTTCCCTTTCTATTTGATCGCGGACTCCTCTATCTACATTCATGAAATCGTGTTTCGTTTTAAACTGTTCGATAAAGGTCCCTGGTATCCTTGAAAAATCGATGCAAAGATATTCGTCATCCTTCAAGTTTTTCTTAAGAAGCGAAGCACATCCACAGGCACGGCTCACCATGGGAATTCCTCCGTAGGGAAGAGTCTCTAATTGAGCGATACCGAATGGCTCATAAACTGAAAGACCAAATTCGATGTCACTGGCTGCCCTTAGATCTAAAAGTGACATTCCGTCCGGCATTCTGTCACCGCAAGATTCTTTACTAAAACCAAATTGGTTGATGAAAACGCCCTTAATTGCCATGGAGCGGGCATTAAAGAGTTCCAGATTTTTATAGATATCAACTTCTGCTCCGATCAGATCCGGCCATCCCTCTCTGTGGACCACGGGCCAGCCGTAATCTCCCTCCATTTTGCGGATGTTGTTTATATGTCTTCCATTTCCTACAAGTGTGGACAATATTATAAAAAATCCCTTCAGGCCCTTTGCGGCAAAGTGTTCGTCAAGATAATATAAAAAGCTTATATCTCTCCAAAACCCTTTGCTTACAATTAGCCTTGCCACATGAGTGAAAATATAATCAGGCGAAAAATTGTAAAGATTTTCACAATATTTTTGAACAAGTTTTCTGCTTTTTTCTTTATCTCTATAGGAAATGTCTTCAGTTGGAATGCCATTGTAAACTACCTTTACCTTTTTCTGATCTGCATGGGGACATAGGAAGAGGAATTCTTCTTTGGTGAGATCGCTTACTGCAAAAAAATAGTTAAGGTTCGTGGCTTTCTTTACAAGCTCGTTTCTTGAATAATGAGAATACGATCCGAATTCATCTTCTAGTGAAAATCCAACATCTCTGTCAAAATTGAGAATATTGTAGAAAGTAAAATCGTGCCCTGGGTGATTTTCAACAACCATGCGTGCTGTAGACACTTCATGGGCATAGAATATTGTTATATCGTCCTTGCGTTCCTTTTTCTGTTTTGCAATTTCAAAGGCAAGCGCTGATGCCATCCCCATATACTCATGGGAAAATACGATTGCCTGGTTTTTAGGGCCATACAATGTTTCAAAGATATCCTTTAATGCAATAGCTATCCTTAGATATTGTTCATAATCCCTGTCATGTTGAAAATTGTCTGATTGGATTCCAAAATATTGCCACAACTCAAGCTTGAAATTGTTCACGATTTCATGTGGCATATCCCATATGTCTATGGCAATTATATCTGCAGTGGTGAAATGGCGTTTTGAATTCTGGTGAAAAAACTTCTTTTTACCAAAAACGATATGCACACCGTATTTTTTTTCGATTGCATGAAACTTATTACGCCACTTGTTTGAATCATATTTGTCCAAACCTGAATATAAAACTTGGGCATCCTTTCCAAGTCTGGATTCTAATTCTCCGTTTCTGTCAAATAGTGGTGTGTAGAGCAGGGTATGTGGGCATTTTTTCTGGTACCGCTTGTTCGTAACTAAGCCATGGAGAACTGCTCCGATTCCACCGATCTTTTGAATTGCCTCGTGAGTCACGTGTATTGCTATTTTCATGGTGTAATTCCCTTTCTGGGGAGCCTTATATCACAATTAGGTGTTTATAGGGAATTGAAAAGATGCAGGATGGTGAACTATTTGTTTTTTCTTTCATTTATAAATCCAACCCTTAAGTTTGCGATCTCTTCTGGGCTACAGATGCGGCAGTTGTTAACGTACTGATTATATGCAAGTTTTGAGGAGGAAAATATGCCCTCAAGTACTCGGGTTCTATCAAAACAGGATGAACTTATGAAAAAATAGAAGGTACAGAATGGATTGCTGGCGGTGGCCCTGTTAATGATCTGAAGTGTCTGATGAAAGAAGCGTTCATTGAATTTGACGGATTTGAATTCAAGTACATTAAAGAGTGAAATTGAATTGGCTTTATATCGCGAAATATTTTTTGGTGTTATTAAGAAATAATTATATTTCCCCCTTTTCTTGTAGATATCATTTAAATCAGGCATCGAATCCAATTCCTCATCGAAGGTTTTTTCAAAGAAGCTATTTGCCTTGCATATTTCTTTTATGCCAATTTTCCCATTGTTTAATACAAAGTAGGGTGGTCTGTGCTGATAATTCTTTTTGTTTAAGGACCTTCTTAATGCGGTGCCTGGTATTGCCGATACGTGGTATAGATAGCAGTCGGATTTAGGAAGGTTCTTTTTAACATACTTCATCCCTGACTTAATATCGTTTAGTGTTTCGTTTGGAAGGCCGGCAAGCAAATCCACCCTTAAAGAAATGGATTTGTGAAATAATTTTAAATTGTCGCGAAATTTTTCTAATGGAATGAAACAATTTATTGTCTTTTGTGTAGATTTGTTAACGGTCTGAAGTCCTACCTCCAGTGATTCAAAACCCGCCTTATTTATAAGATTTATTTGTTCCTTCGATAAGAGGTGTGGCTTTATCTCGGCGTGATATTTAATGCGTTTTTCTTTATTTAGTTCGATTAGAAGGTTTAGCAATTTGTTAAAATCAGGGTAGTTATTAAATGTTGGATCTATGAAGATGATGTCCCTAACGTTTTTCCTTAATGCCATTCTAATTATTGCTTCAATATCCCTAAGAGACAAAACTGATATTTGCTGCTTTGATTTTGGATAATAACAGAAGGTGCATTTAAAGGGACACCCGCGCTGGGCCTCAATTAAAACCGGGTCTCCACTAGATATTGGAAGTGTTTTGGCAAGGTAGGGTGAAAGATAGTTGATTTTGTTTTTTTCGATGTAAACTCGTTTTGTTTTCTTATTTGTCAAAATCTTGTGCAGTATCGCTTCTCCTTCGCCACATACAAAATGGTCTACATAGTTGTGATCAAAGATCCATTCATTGTCGGGGAGCACTTCCGGACCTCCAACGATAATTTTGCATCTTTTTAGAGAAGTTTTAATTTTGGATGCAATGTAAAGAGATCTTTCAACATTCCACATGTATAAACTGAATAGGAGATAATCGGGTTTTTTAGATAAAATATATTTTATCAGTTGGTCGTCGCCAATATTTTTTATTGTTTTAATCGATGGAATTATAAACCTAAATTTATTTGTTTGTGTCTTGACGTGCGCAGCAAGACAACCAGCTGCATATGGGATGTTTTGTTTGTGATCATTTGGGAAACTTGGGGTCCCAGGTAATTGTAGCATTAAAACTTTTTTCATGGGGTTATGTTATCAAAAGATAAGAAAGCGGGTCAAGGACTCAAAAAGCAGGGACCCAAGTTTAACAAATTGAATTTACTGGATTCTTTACGTAAAGCGACCTGGTCGCCACGCAACTTTACGTAGTCAGCCTTTGGCAGGCCCAGATCCAATATTCAGCAATAAACTTGGTCTTTTTTTACCTGCTTTTGTCAGGTTTTTGACGGCCGGAATGACAAATTGATGTTTGTTTTAAAGATATATCTTTTTTACATACAATCTTGCCATTATACGTTGCTTTAATCTATTGATATTATTGATGTTTTTTCCGGTTTATCAAAATAAAAAAACATGCTATTCTGGTATGCACATTGCAGCGAATTTAAATAAAAGGGCGGGCTTATGCTATTCAAACGAAAAGCTGTTTTGGGATCTTTGATGGTTCTTCTTTTTTTCCTTTCCCCTTATGGATG
>CAZHVX010000032.1:0-16146 GCA_964536295.1 uncultured Pseudomonadota bacterium | reverse complement strand
GGGCCTATTGGTTTATTTGGTTCATTGAATGCCGGATCATCTTTATCAACAACAACCTGCGTTACAACAGTGGCAACCGTCTTTTTGATCCCTCTATCTTTGAATTCATTTCCCAATGCCATTTGAAAATTATATCCAATAGCACCCTGTGTATCCGCACCACATGAATCCAATGGAATTGTATGCAATCTTTCACGCGCGAATTCTGATCTTAAGAGAATAAATCCAACCTGTGGACCATTACCATGTGTAACAGCAACTTCATAACCCTTTTTAACCAGAGCCGCAATATGCTTCATGGTCTCCGCGGCTGCCTTGTATTGATCGGCTACTGTTTGATGATCTTTATCAAGAACTAACGAATTGCCACCGACAGCTATTACCGCTAATTTCTTTGTCATAAGGTAACCCCACCCATGGTCATAGCCATAACTGCCTTTTGTGCATGCATTCTATTTTCGGCCTCATCGTAAACGACTGAATGCTTTCCATCGATGACAGCATCGGTCACTTCAACATTACGATCGGCCGGCAAGCAGTGCATATAAATTACATCTGATTTTGCCTTTGCCATTTTTTTCTCATCACAGATCCAATGTTTATACTCATCTGTAATGCGTACGGCATCTTCTTTATTACTTGTTGTCATCATCGCGCCCCAGCTCTTTGGATAAACTATATCAGCATCTGCAAAGGCCTCTTCCATATCGTGACAAACTTCAAACTTGGTTCCGGCCATCTCGGCCTGCTTTTGGGCCTGTTCCATAATTTCAGGCATAAGCTTAAATTCCTTTGGATGCGCTAATGTGATATCCAAGCCAAAGCGCGGCATCTGCAATATCAAACTCTGTGGAGCTGATAATGGTTTCTGGTATGATGACGCATATGCCCAAGATACAACCATTTTTTTCTTCTTAAGATTTGGCCCCTTGTGTTCTAAAATTGTCTGAAGATCTGCCAAACATTGAAATGGATGATAAATATCACACTGCATATTCAAGATTGGAACTGGTGAATATTTTGCAACTTCATTTAGATATTGATTGCCCGTGCCCCAATCACATTGTCTGATTGCGATACCATCAAAATATGATCCAAAGATCTTTCCCATCTCCTTTGGTGTATCACCATGTTTGATCTGGGTTGTATTGGAATCAATGAAGGCAGCATGACCACCTAATTGGGCCATACCTGCTTCAAATGATCCGCGTGTTCTTGTTGAGCTGAAAAAGAAAAGCATGGCTAGCACTTTATCCCGAAGATGTGCATGAGCAACATTGTCGTATCTTTCTTTCTTCAACCTCATTGCTAATTTCATTACGGCTTCTACTTCTTCTTTGGTGAAATCTAAATCACCAATGAGATGTCTTCCCTTTAAATTGATCGTCATATTGTACTCCTTCCGTCATTGCGAGCCCCAAAGGGGCGTGGCAATCCCCCGTAAACACTTGATTACGGGGGATCCCTGCCTGCCGGCAGGCAGGGCCACGTCGCCCTTCGGGCTCCTCCCGCCTACGTCAAGGCTTCGGCGAGGCAAGCGCGATGACAAATAATTATTTAAACCTAAAGCGGCTACATTCGCAAGTAACGTAGCCGCTTAGTCAACTTAATTTATGTTTACTCCATTTTACCGAGGACCAACGCCAGAAGCGTCATTCTCATAACGACGCCATTAAAGGCTTCTTGCCAATAGCGTGCATGTTTTGTTGCATCGACATCTGGTGGTAGTTCATCCATACGTGGTAATGAATGGAGAATAATTGAATCTGATTTCGCCTTCTTGGCCAACAATTCACGTGTAACCTTGTAATTTGCCGGTGTATGTCCCTGGTTCTCAGTTGCTTCGCAACGGGCCTTTGTATAGTCGGGTTGAACAACTGGTTCCATATAGATAACGTCGGCATCTCCGATTGCTTGTTCAACGTGTTCAACTTCTCTAAAGCGCAAATTCTTTTCTTTCAACTCAGCCTTAAACTCATCTGTTATAGACATCTCTGGTGGTGAAATGAAGGTTGCTTCGCAATCAAATTGTGTCAACGCATAACCGATGGAATGCATTGTCCGCATACGCATATCGCCTATACATAGGAAGTGAAGGCCATCAATCTTGCCCTTCTCCTCCAACACCGTGTACAAGTCAGTTAGCACCTGCGTTGGATGCTCACCCCAACCATCACCACAATTAATAATCGGAACACTGGACCACTTTGCTGCTTCCGCTGGTGCACCTTGTTGAAAGTGGCGCATCGCTATAACATCTCCGTAGAATTCCAGCATGTGGACCGTGTCCTTAATTGATTCCTGATACCAGTCACCCGCGCGGGTGTTCTTTGCATCAGAGAAACCTAAAACGTTTCCACCAAGGCGTAACATTGCGGCTTCAGTTGCCAAACGTGTACGTGTGCTTGGTTGATAAAAGGCAGTCAATAATGACTTGTTTTTTAAGAGATCGCTATTACGTCTCTCGCGAGCGATTGGGGCCAATTTCCTTGCAACATCAAACACATGAAAAAACTCTTCGCGCTCAAAATCTTTTAGCGATAGGATATCGCGTCCTGCAAAACTTCTCATCTGATTCCTCCATATATTTCTACACCTCGTAGGTGTAAGAAAATTGCACCTTCGAGGTATTAGTGGTTGATAAAAGTGGGGGGACGATACTACTAGGTCGCGACAATGTCAAGTGCCCTAATATGCTTGTAATGGCCTATTATGGCCCTAAAGCGGACGCAAAGAAATCAATGAAAATTGAGGAAAAACGATTTCAATTCAGGTGTCAAACCTATTCTTTTATTTCCACAGCAGTGAGGTTCAGTGAGGTATTGTTATTGTGTTAAATAGGAACAAAAATATAAATTTGCAAGTTTATAATATGAAAGAACCGATTTTTACCTTGCAAGAAGCTTTCCGTCTGTGCTAGCGGTTGTTCATTAAACAGAAAGGGGTATCTAATGCGCATAAAAAATCAATGGCGAGGGTTTATTGTTGTCGCAGTTGTGACTTTGTTTATTTGCGGACAGCTTGGATGTGGCGGAGGCAATTCAAATAGTGATGACGGTGATCTAAATCTCGCTGATTCACTCACCGATGATACCAAATTTGTTGAAGATGCTCCGTCAGCAGGGGCCATTGCCGAACTGCAACAGTCGTTATTGGCGGAATATGAAGTGAAGGTTAACTGTAATATTCACACAGAGCTTGCCCCAAAGGGCCTTCTTGGAATAAAGGTCCTTAGCGATCCACCGGCTGATGCTCAGGAATATCTCTCACTCGGTGCCGTTGCGTTTACGGCAGGTGATCTTGAAACAGCGGCCTGGTGCTATCTTTCCGCATTTGCGCTTGCACCGGATAACCCCTATGTCCTTTCGAATATAGGATTCATCCTTAATTATCTTGAGCGCCATATTGAGGCGCGACTTTTTCTTCTATATGGATATTCCATAGATGACACGCTTCATACCTTGCTTTCAAACCTTGGCTATTCCTATGAAAGTCTTGGCAACTACGAACGCGCTGTTTACTATTACAATAAGGCGCTGATGCGCTATCCCAGTATTGCATATTTGAAATTTCTCCTCGGCAGGGCCTTTCTTGGCGCCAAGCAGTATGTGTTAGCCGGGCAATTCTTAACGGACGCGGAACGGATTTTACCAAATGATGCCGATATCCAAACAGCCCTTGCAACACTTGCTGAAGAAGAAAGTTCCAGCGACGATCCAACTCCTTCAATTGATCCGTGGTCGGAGGGCACCGATTCTAACGATGGCGAAAAGATGATGACCGAATGGATGGAGTGCTATCAACAAAAAATACTGGATGAGAGGTCGAGTGCAGCCCCGCCATATATAGTGCTTGGCGCAACTATCGATCAGAGTGAATGGGAAACAGATTCCCGATTTTATGTTAGCGGCCAGAAGACCCCCGATTGTGTTACTGCTTGCGGTCAGCCCATAAACGACTTGTGTGAGGCAATGTGCTATGACGCTTGGTGCTCCCGTGATACGGGGATCCTTGCAGATGGGAGCCGAAAACTTGAGAACGAATACTCCAATTACTATGGGGCGATTGGCGGACTGCTCGATGGCTATGCGGCATGTGCCTTTGATGTCTATTATCGCTATAAAAATGTAAAGCCTTCGATGTTTCCTAAATACGTCTACGACGGAACGTGGAGTAATATTGAGTCGGCCGAGGAGGGACGCCGCGATGTGGGTAACGGCGTTGAAGAGACAATCTCGAGCTGGAACGATTATGTGGCCAGCACTTGTGATGGTATCCCTGGAATGTTCGAGGCAATCGACTGGGAGAGCGTGATAAATCCGCCGACAAACGATATTAATCTGTGCACGATGGAAGTTATGGGGACAAAGGTTTGTTTTAAATCCGACGGTAATACCGTGACCGCTACCGGAACGGTCGGTCCCTATTCGTTCACTGTTAGTGGAACGCCCTTTCAGCCGTTTCAGGTAACATATGGAAGAGTCCTCTATTTGCACAATGGTGCCGAGGTTTCGGTAATGATGAAATACAATGCCCGTCAGGCAAGTCCTGATGTAGTATTGAACGGAACGGTAACCAGTAAGGTTCCTAATGCAAGTTATTCAAAGGACATTGCTCTGTATAGCAACAATTAGGGTTCCAGAAACTAAGATTTTAATTTAACTGTATATTTTTCAATCTCCGGATTTTATAAAATGTTTGGCTTTTTCAAAGATGATCATGAAACCTTCCAGACAAATCTGGATTTCTACATCTCAGAACGCACCAAATCTGACGATAGCCCCAAACTTCTCTGTAATAAGTAGATTAATTGTAATTAGACCCTGTTTCTCTTAGTCCATCTTCCAAATCCGGCGTCACCAACAATACCATCTTTTGCATCAAAGACCACTTTTCCACGCAGGATAGTTTTTTCAACAGAGCCTGTAAATTTCCTGCCATCAAATGGTGTAAATTTGCCCTTGGATTTCATCTTCGCTGCATCAACCTTCCACTTCCTCGCAGGATCGATAACAACCAAATCTGCATCACTCCCCACTTCGATAGAACCTTTGGTTGGATATAAATTAAACCTCTTCGCCGCATTGGTTGATGTAATTTCTACAAGTCGTGCAAGTGAAACCTTGCCCTTTCCGTACCCTTCAGAAAAAAGATACGGAAGCATAAATTCAACGTGTGGCAAACCGCCGTAATCCGTCCACACATTACCGGTGTTCTTATCCTCTACAGGACACGGAGCATGATCGGTTGCTACAAAATCAATTGTTTTGTCATACAAACCCTGCCACATCCACTTGCGATCTGCTTTTGTTTTGATAACTGGCGCAGTTTTTAGAATCGATTTGAATTTTTTAAAATCATCACATGAGAATTCCAAAAAATGCGGACACGTCTCCGTTGAAATATCTCCGCCCATCAACCTGGTTCGAATTATTACATCCAAACCATTTCCAGATCCTAAATGGACAATGTGAAGTTTACACTTTGCTTGAGTTGCCAGATGACACCCCAACAGGATTCCATTTGATTCAGCGGGATCAGAGCGCGAATAGTAATAATCCATTATAGTATTTTTATTTTCCTTCAAACACTCCTTCTCGCGTTCGTATATCTCATCGGGATCCTCTGCATGCAATCCAACAATTGCATTGATATCATGTGCATGCTGCATCACCTGACCTAATTCAATTGTAGAGAGCGCCGAAAATTCCTGCATACCAGAAATCATATATGTTTTAAAACCAACAACGCCAAAGCCCCACAGCGCCTTCATCTCATCCATCCACCACTCCTCGCGCATCAACTGTTTTGAAACGCCACCCCACAGGGCATAATCACAATAAGCCATTTTTTCTATAACATTTAACTTTGTTTTCAGATTATCAACTGTGGTAACTGGTGGAATGCTTGTGCATGGCATGTCTATTACGGTTGTAACCCCGCCCGATATAGCAGCGCGGGAACCATGAGCAAAATCTTCACGAAACTCAAAACCTGGGGTATCAAAATGGACGTGAGGATCAACAACGCCTGGTATGACTAATTTATTTCCTACATCAATCTCTTCACAATTTTTTGAAAGCTTGCACTCTTGGTCAAAGATCTCTTTTATTTTTTCATTATCGATTAGGATATGTACAAGCTTGGTTTCATTACCAACGCCTGTGGATGTTTTGGCGTTCTTTAATATCAACATAGCACTATTTTTTAGTTAAATCCTTTTTCTGATGTTTTTGGCGCCATTTGTGTGGGGACTCAAATTTGGGTGTAGGCATCGACTTTGCGGCTTCTTTTATCTGAAGTGCAAACTCGGGAAAGCCGCTGTCACCATAGTGGGAAACACTTTCATATGCGAAGCCCGCCTTAATCATCTTAACGGCCAACAGTTCCCCATCCAACAAAACGTGCGCCAACGTCCTTCCGTATTTATCGGCCTTCGATCTAATAATCACAACGCTTTTTGCTGCATCGATTAATTTACTGGCATACTTTTTAGATTCCGGACCCAACTCCTGATTTTCAAAGATTCCATGTTCCTCATGAATTGTCTCCGGTGTATCAAAACCCAAGATCCTTATATATTCATCACCACAAAATATGGAGTCACCATCATCTTTTTTTATCATCTGCTTTGGACATTCAGAAACCTTTTTTCGAAATTCAACGGACCTTTTATCAGCGTCTTTAGCAAAACAGCCAACTGATATAGTCGTCAACAATAGTGTTATGATTATAATTTTCTTCATTGGACCTCCTTTTTTGTAACTACTCACGATTTTTGAAGAAATGTTAAGTATTGTCATTCCCGCCTGTTTTAAACAGTGTTAAGCGGGAATCCAGAAATTGAACACAATACTGGATCCTCGCTTAACACTTCTTCAACAAGGCGAGGATGACAGCCGGGCCAAAGAAGTGCAATTGTCACTTCAAAATCGTGAGTAGTTACCTTTTTCTTAATTAGCCGATCTTATAGATCTTAATTAATGATAAGACAAGATAAAATATAAAAATCAATTCTGGTGTTTTTGTGTATCCATGAGAATCACGGATCCAACAGGAAGCCCAACTTTTGCCGCAACAACCGGACACTTAACCCTTAAAATAAAAAAGATTGGCTTATCTGGATATACATCCAATGTTTCAAAATTTCCTTGCCCCTTACTTATAATAATATCGGCATCATCAAACGCCTCTTGAAATTCGGGTGTAGATTTTTCCGGAATTGTTCCGGCAAAATCCGAGCCACTTTCGATCACCCTTGCAATACTATCCATCCCAACGGTCTTTGCATCTTCAAGTAAGATATCATTAATGGCAGGCCTGCTTCTGACCACAAATGTAACATCTTTATCGCTCATCTCCTCGATCAAAACCTTATCAAAAACAATTTCACCGGCATTGTCGCCTATATACAAAACATTTTTCGCCCTTAACAATTTATCCTTAAATTCATCAATATCGAAAAAGGAATTTGTATTGTCAAATTCACTCTCCATAATCTTTTTAATTTCATCTTCGATATCAATATCATTTGAGCCATCTGAATGAAACCTTGTTCCGTAATCGATTGTGTTACCAACGACCGCAAGTTTGACCGCTGTTAACATTCTATCCTTAGATTTCGAAAGGATATCCTTTAGATGTGGGTAAAGGGATAATGCAACCTTGTTACTTTCAATCTTGGCGTTTTTAAAGAGATCTTCAATGCCAGTTACATTCGATACAATGTGATAGATACCCCTACTAATCTCCGGCGGTGTTAGATTACAATCAATATCTGATATATACTCATTAGCTCGACTAATTATAGTGTCGCGATCAGCATCATTAACCTCGATAAAGGTCAGGGTGTTCTCCGCCTGTTTTAAAAAACATGGAATACACTCCTTAAACGTTTTCATCAAACCCTCCAGCGCCCCTAAACCACGAAAAACCGCATAACTCAAGGACTTTTTTGTGGTTGATTGTGGAGAGTTAAAGCAATATATTACTCTTCAATGGTTTTTTGACAGGATTAACTGGATTTATTTTTATCACCGCAAAAACGCTGAAATTATGTTTCCGCGTTTTCATCATTCTTCCGCGTCTCAGCGGTGAAAAAATCCTGTAAATCCTGTCTGAAACAAGAGGTAGTGAATGGTCAAAAGAATTGATGCGTATGAAAAGGTAACAGGTAAGGCACTCTATGCCGATGATATATTCCTAACCAAAATGCTATATGCAAAACCTTTGTATGCCGAGCACCCACACGCAAAGATTTTGAATATTGATTTATCAGAGGCAAAACAAATTGAAGGTGTGATTGACATCATAACCTCAAATGATTGTCCCGGATCAAAACAGGTTGGCGGAGTCAAAAAAGATCACTACGTGTTGGCACATGAAAAAACCCGTTATATCGGTGATGTAGTTGCGATGGTTGCTGCTGAAAGTTACGACATTGCATGCAGTGCAGTTTCCGCAATTAAGGTTAACTATGAGGTTCTGCCAAATATCTCTGATCCGGAAGAAGCACTAAAACCGGGATCACCTAAGGTTCATGAAGACAAAGAAAACAATCTTACAGAGCACTTCAAGCTTCGCCATGGTGATATGGAAATCGGATGGAAAAATTCTACAAAAACATTTGAGGCCGAATTTAAAACCCAATGGGTTGAACACGCATATATGGAGCCTGAATCCTGTGTAGCAATTAAAAATCCCGATGGTTCCGTTACTGTATATGGCGGAATGCAACATCCATTTTCAACAAGAAGATACACCTCTGAATTTTTGGGGCTACCACTGAACAAGGTTCAGATCATTCAAACAACATTAGGTGGCGGATTTGGTGGAAAGGATGACACAGCATCCGTTGTGTGTGCAAGGGCCGCACTCTTGGCACTCAGAACAGAACGCCCAGTTAAGCTTACACTGACCCGCGAAGAATCGATGTTGGAAAGTTATAAAAGGCACCCCTTTAAGGTTAAACTGAAAATAGGTGTGGATAACGATAATAAAATTCAGGCACTTGATTCTTATATTGTGGCAGATGGCGGTCCATATTGCGCGGTCTCCCCGTTTGTTATCTGGAGACCCACAGTCCAGTGTACCGGTCCATACATCGTCCCCAATGTCACATGCGATTCATACGCTGTGTACACAACCAATCCATTGTGTGGAGCAATGCGCGGCTTTGGAACTCCTCAATACAACTTTGCAGTAGAATCTTTTATCGATCATGTTGCACATCAATTAAATATTGATCCAATCAAATTCCGCAGAAATAATTTTTTCAAACAGGATTGCGAAATTGCAACTGGTCAAAAACTAACAAATCATACAGTTTCAATTATTCAGGTAGTTGAAGAAACATTAAAGAAATTTAATTGGGATGAAAAATATCAAAAATGCAGCAAAGGACAAGCCAGCGATAATAAATATTACGGCATTGGTCTATCGTGTTCTTATCGCGGTGTAAGTTTAGGGGCCGAGGGAAAGGATTTTTGTTCGGCCATTGTCAATATCCAGCAGGATGGAAGTGTTCTATTGGAGGTTGGCGTTGCAGAAAATGGTCAGGGCTCAAAGACAGCAATGACAAGCATTTTATGTGCAGAGCTTGGAATTAAGCAGGAAAGCGTTCGCTTCCTGGATATGGATACAAGCTCAATTACCGATGGCGGCCCAACGGTTGCATCGCGTGGAACGCTGGTTGGAGGAAATGCCGTCCTTGATGCATGTAAGCAAATCAAAAACATCCTAAAACCAATAGTCGAGGATCTTGTTGGAAAAACAAAATCGGGTTATCGCTTTTATGACGGAAGAGTAATAAATTTAAAAAGCAAAAAGGAAGTCCCTTGGGAAAATATTATTGCCGAATGTTATGATCGCAAAACATATCCATATGCACTGGGAACATGGCGCGGTCCAAACACACATTGGGATGAAGAAAAAGGATGCGGCGAGGCATATTTTACATATATGTACAATTGCAATGCATGTGAAGTCGAGGTTGACGCAACAACGGGCCAGGTGAAGGTAATAAGCGCTATCGGCGCTCATGATATCGGTCGTGCGATTAATACTCAGATGTTAGAGGGACAAATCAATGGCGGCCTGTTAATGGCAATGGGACAGGGCCTGACCGAAGAACTGATCGTAAACGATGGACGAATCGAAAGTTTGAATTTCAACAAATACAAAATTGCAAAGATAAAGGATATGCCAAAGCTGGAATCAATAATTATCGAGAACCCCGACCCAGCAGGACCCTGGGGGGCAAAGGCCATCGGAGAACCTGTTAACGAACTACTCGCCGGAGCAATTGCCAATGCAGTTTTCAATGCAACTGGGGTAAGAATGTTTGAATTGCCAATCACGAAGGAAAGAATGTTAAAGGAGCTAAAAAAAGATGGAATTTAAAATAATCATTAATAATAAAAATCACAAAATTACATGTCAGGAAGACGAAATTCTTATCAATGTTCTACGTGATCATCTCCATCTAACCGGAACAAAGCGTGGATGCGATATCGGCGCATGTGGATCATGTACGGTGATTATAAATGGTCAGGCAAAGAGATCGTGCGTTGTAAAGATCTCCCAAGTTAATGAAAATGATAAAATCGAAACCATTGAGGGACTTGAAAAAAATGGAAAACTTCATCCGTTGCAAGATGCTTTTATCAAAAAGGGCGCTGTTCAATGTGGATTTTGCACACCTGGAATGATCATGTCAGCCAAGGCCCTACTAGATTCCGATTCAAACCCGACCGATGAGGATATCAAAAAGGCACTGGCTGGAAACCTATGTAGATGTACTGGATATAAACAGATTATAGAAGCGATCCGATTTGCGGCTGAATCAATGAAATCTTAAAACGCCAAACTACCATACGCACCGAGACCTATCGTATCCGTGATATCGGTTGTTAAATTTAAGCCAGCGGTCCAAGAAGTTTCTTTTTTAGCTTTTACACCCTCAAGGCCAAAGAATATATCACCATTTGCATTACCTTTACCGTGCCTAAAACATTCGTCGTCAACAAAGTAGTGATGCACCATTCCTAGCCCGGCAGATACCGCAACATTATCACTAAGAGGCGGAAACCTGACGACTCCATGAAGATTCTGTTGAAGGCCGGAGACCTGACTTGAAAGCATGGCAACAGCTCCGATTCCGTACCTTAGCGCCAACTCAAAATCATCGATATCGATGATGGGCATCTTCAACCCAACCAGTATTGAACTATAAAAATCATCAACCTTTTTGGAACCAAAGATGTTCTGCATATGCTTCAGACGCATCCAACCCAATGAGGTACCAGCAGATAATTGAATTGCAGGCAGATTAAGTCCCTTCTCCTTTTTCTCTTCATCTTCATCTGCATCTTCATGTTCACCATTCAGACCGATAGATGCGACCATCATTGGAGCAAAATAATCTGGACCAAATTCAATCCTTCCACCGATATTTGTTTTGAAATATGCACTATCTCCCAATGTCTTTGACCAAAGCACTTCCAATGCGCCAAACCAAAACTGATCCGCGTAAGGATAATCATGAGTATCATCAGATTTGTTTCTTAGAATTCCAGTTCCTATTCCACCGCTTATTGAAAAATCTTTTGGAAGTTTCTGGCCAATCGCAAAGGTATGTTTCAAGCCATTAAAATCACTGCCTAGCATCCAACGGTAATCAAATTCATATTTAAAAAAATGTGTTTTCCCCTCTGGATGAAAAAGTATCTTTCCACCAAGGCCTAAATCAAAAAGACTCACCTTCCCACCGGAAAAGTGGTTATCCAGATCCATCACGCCCCAACCGGGCATTAACACAATACTTGGACTCCAATTACTCCCCATAACATATCCTTTCACCCCCACCAAAACACCCACCAAAGTCAATATATTGACTCCCAATCTGATAACTGACAATTAGATGACACATTATAAGACTGAAAGTCAAGCAACTTTCTATCCGACGGTTATATCATGTTGATTTTATTAAGATATTAGAATCAACTATTATCTTCTAAAAAAGCATTTTGGTATCAGATTTGCAAAGCATACTTATGAAAGGGGACTTTATGTTAAGGATTAGGTTTGCATCATTTCTGGCCATCTTGATGATGTCAAGTTTCCTCATCTCCTTTGGGTGCACCCAGGGATCTACGGAGGATGAAACATCTACAAGCGCTTCAGGTGAAATAATTACACCTTCCGGGGAACATGTCGAAATATTACCAAAACCAGAACCGGAACCAGAACCGGAACCGGAACCGGAACCGGAACCAGAGCCCAAGCCAGAACCAAAACCAGAGCCCGAGCCGGAACCAAAACCTGATCCCGATGGTGATGGAATTTGTTATGATGCAAAGGCAATAAATGGTATCTGTGATCCCGGCCCTGACAATTGCCCTGACATTGCAAACATCGATCAACTCGATGATGATGAAGATGGTCTTGGCGACGTCTGCGATAATTGCCCCAACACTCCAAATGCAACTCAAGTTGACACGGATGGCGACGACCTTGGTAATAAATGTGACAATTGTCCACTAATTGAAAATCCGGATCAGCTAGATGTCAATGAAGACGGTTTCGGCGATGTATGCGCAGGGGCATCCGACAATAACATCCCATGGCTTAGCAATTTGCAAATCATGGGCAACATCAAGGCTGGAGAAACTATCCAGGCTTCCTATAACTACTTTGATACAGACGGGGACCTGGAAATAAAAACCACATTTGTCTGGTACATAACATCAGGGCCCAATGACGAATACCAAAAGTTGAGCAACTCCACCACGAAAGATTTCACCCTACTCAATGCCCACTCACATAAGTACATCAAAGTAGCTGTTACGCCGTGTGATGGCATTAGCTTTGGTGAAAGCTATGAGTCCGAGCCTGTTTTAATCGAAGGTGTTGCGCCGACAATTTCGGACCTGCTTTTACAAAACATAAATGGCGCCCTTTTTGCGTCCTTCTATTACAATGACTTGGATGGTGATAACGTTAAAAATATTTTCGACTGGAGGGTCGAAGATAAATCGTCGCTGCTCATCCACATACCCTTTGATGCGGATAGCGACAACTCAACAACAAAGGATCTATCAACCTACGGCAATAACGGAACCGTCATGCAGGCCGTGTATGAGGAAACTGGTGATCGTAATAGTGATGGTGCATACAAATTCAATGAGGAAGCGAACAATAATCTTGGTAGCTATATAGAGATCAAAAATATAGCCAACAATCCAACAAAAGAAATCACGGCCATGGCCTGGATAAAACCAGAGACTGCTGCCGACGACAGGGCAGCAATAATAAGGATGAGTCAGTTTTATTTTCAGGTTCAGGGCGACAATAGATTAGCAACCTATTGGTATGGCTGGGATCAACCTGGATATTATTATTCAAAACCAAATTCAATATTGATGAACAAGTGGAGCCACGTTGCTGTTACCTGGGACCCCAAAAATGGTGTACGTTTCTATATAAACGGGCAAATGGACACGGAGATATCCGTAACGGGTACGGGTCTGCCCAATCCAAATATGAGGATAGGAAAAGAATATAATGCGGACCCCGCTAAAATTTCGCGAAGGTTCAAAGGCCTTATCGATGAGGCTCGCGTGTACAACAAATCATTATCTTCTGAAGAAATCGCGGCAATATATAACGGGGGTGCCGAGGCAGATGTATCAACGAAATCTATTGCTATCGTAAACATGCCCTTTGAAGGTAGCAGCACGCAATACTATACAAGGGATTATTCAAATCATTTCAATGATGGTATTGTAAGTGGACCGGAATGGATTTCAAATGCCGGGTTTGATGGAAGGGGTGCATACGTATTTAATGAAGATGGCAATATAGATTTGGGTAACTCCGAATCCCTGGATTTTGGAACCGGAAATATGACCGTTTCACTTTGGATAAAAACAGAGGATGATTTTACAGATGAGGCGGATATAATCACAAAAGTCGAAGGAAAATACGGGTCAGGCCTTGCCTACAGATTTATCAACAGTCCAACCGGAACAACTATTTTTTGGTTCATGGATGGAACGGACAAATCCCCGAATCAATATGTCTACGTTATGAAAGATATCAGGGACGGTGACTGGCATCATATCGTTGGAGTCCTAAACAGGGAAGAGGAAAAGATGCGATCATATATGGATGGAATGCATACCAGCGATAGGTCTATAGGGGCGGGCTTTGGAAGCCTAGATAGTTCTGAGCCACTAAAAATAGGCTCAAGCAAATTTAAAGGCACAATTGATGATCTAAAAATTTACAATAGAGCCCTTTCTCCCGAACAGATTGAGGTGTTATATCAAAACAAACTACATAAAATGTTATCACAAGAAATTAAAATAGGCGAAGCCTGGCAAATCTGCGTTACCCCAAACGATGGTCACATCGATGGTGAAGAAACCTGCAGTGAAAAATTAGAGATTAAATAGGTTATACTTCTTGGACAGGATCAAGCGTTTGACAATATCTCCCCTCCTGTGTTAAGAGCATCTATCTATGAAATATCAAATATCCGAAAAATTCATTCAAATGATATCCGAGCATCTCATTAAAAACTATCTTCCGGAAAGAATGCGGAGAGGAGATCGTAAGGAATTAAATGATCGGGATCTAAAATTCTTTGCGGATAGCGTTGATGAACTATCGTATTCCTTCACGGCTGGGCGCAGCGCCCTTCCAAGAAACTACCTCAATATGAAGGAATTTAGATCCGCTTATATACTTTATTTTATCATTCCAAATTTATTAAAAATTCAGTTTTGCTTAAAAGAGGCGAATGTCATAGAGAATAAAATCAGCGTTTTGGATCTGGGGTGCGGACCAGGAACAACATCGTTGGCCTGTGGTGATTTTTTTCCAAAAGAAACCGAGATTAATATCATTGGTGTGGACCAAAATAAGGCGATCTTGAAAGATGCACGTGAACTTACAAATAATTACAGCAATATTAATGCAAAGTATTTTTATGAAAACATATCGCACAAAAATCTTCACCAAATAACCAGAAATACCAACCCATTCGACGCACCCCGGGCTAAAGCACGGGGTTTGCTCAGGGTTGATCCTGAGCCCTTCGGCCGTAAGCTTGACCCCACCCTAAGTCGAAGGATCAAATTTGATATCATCTTTTTAACTAATTTCATTAATGAGTATGGCGATATGGAAAGACAACTGCAACTTGTATTAGAACTATCCAGGAATTATCTATCAAAAACAGGTAAGCTTATAATTATCGACCCTGCCCTGCGGCATACCAGCAGAAATATAATGAGATTACATGACGAACTTCTTAACGCTTCAAAAGAAATCGACATTTTGGCCCCATGTATGGGTAATTACACATGCCCCATGCTTGAAGATAACAAGCGTGACTGGTGCCACATGTATCTGGATTGGGAACGTCCACCCTTGATTGAAAAACTTGATAAATTGGTGGGCTTAAAAAAAGATTACCTTAAGTTCTCCTACCTGATATTAACAACGAACGACCCACCTTCGCTGAAGCTACGGCGGGCAAGCGATCAATGGAGAGTTGTAAGTGCCCCACTTCGTTCAAAGGGAAAAATTGAGCTTTTGATCTGCAACAAAGCAGGCCTTAAAAGGCTAATGCGTCAGGACAAAGATCGTTCAAAAAAGAATGCAGTTTTAGATAATTTAAACCGTGGTGATTTGATCGAATATAATGGGCCGTTAAAAATGGGCAAAGGCGATCCAATTAAAAAAATATAAATTTGCCTATTTATTTATAAAAAGCCGAAGCATTGCCAAAAAATCTAAACATACCTATGGGGCCACTATACCTCATGGCTGACCTGACGCCTTCCTCCCATGCCCATTCAAAAAAACTTGATACGCCATCGGCCACGGCATTGCACACCAACGCAAAGCCCTTCGACTCCTCAAAAGACAATCCACCTTCCGACGAAGGCAGGCCCTTATTAATCTGCTCAACAACTGGAATTACTAACATCAT
Organism: uncultured Pseudomonadota bacterium; assembly: GCA_964536295.1. Lineage (GTDB taxonomy): Bacteria > UBA10199 > UBA10199 > CAZHVX01 > CAZHVX01 > CAZHVX01. The sequence continues at coordinate 146 of CAZHVX010000032.1, read as the reverse complement.
ATCCTCCAAAAATTAAATTAACATCAAATAACGTCCACATCTAATTTGTCGCCATTTACATACGACGCCTCGATGGCACGCGGGCCACCTCGGTACATAAGTAACGATAAAATCTCATCTGTGTCAAGTAAATCCATATCATAGTG
>CAZHVX010000031.1:12703-16230 GCA_964536295.1 uncultured Pseudomonadota bacterium | reverse complement strand
AAGAATCCCGTTTGTTCAGTGTTCACACGGGATCCTTCAGCTTTGCCTCAGGATGACAAACAAGGCACTTAATGTAATTTTTCAGAGGTTCCAATAATTATCAAAAAAGTCAACGGACTCAGGATGACAACGCTTTTTGATTCAGTTTATGCCTTTGACGGTTCCGTTGTTGGAATCTTCTCCTTAACCGTTTTCTTTTTGGTTTCCTTTTCCGCAGCGGTTTCCTCAACAACCTTCTTCTCGGAAGAATTATTTCTAACAATCGGTTTGCCCTTAATAATGTCATCTATCTCAATACCGTTGAGGCTTTCATACTCCAGCAGCGCCTCAGCAAGGCGCTTTAGTGTATCGATATTGCTACTTATCAACTGCTTTGCCTTATCATGGCCCTCGATTATTAATTTTCTAATCTCCGCATCAATCTCCCTGGCCGTTTCATCACTGTAATCCTTGTGCTGAGTTATCTCACGCCCCAAGAAAATGTGTTCTTCTTTTCTACCAAAGGCCAAAGGTCCAATCTTGGGACTCATGCCCCACTCACAAACCATCTTTCTTGCAAGCTCAGTTGCACGTTCGATATCGTTACCTGCACCGGTTGTCGGCTGATTGAAAACAATTTCTTCCGCGGCCCTTCCACCTAAAAGAATTGCCAAACCATTTTCACAGAACCTTTTATTTTGCGTGTAACGATCATCGGTCGGAAGTTGCTGGGTCAGGCCCAATGAATGTCCCCTGGGAATAATTGTTACCTTATGAATAGGATCCGTTCCGGGAATCATTCGGGCAACAAGCGTGTGCCCTGCTTCGTGGTAAGCGGTGTTCTTCTTCTCTTCATCACTGATCATCATACTCTTACGCTCGGACCCCATCAGCACCTTGTCCTTGGCCATTTCGAAATCAACCATTTCAACATTGTTTTTATTATAACGTGCTGCAAGAAGTGCCGCTTCGTTCACCACACTTTCAAGATCGGCACCGCTAAAACCGGGGGTCCCTCTTGCAATTACTGCAAGTTCAACGCCGTCAGAAAGGGCTATCTTTTTGGCATGGACCTTCAATATCCCTTCGCGGCCCTTAACATCCGGACTCTGAACAATAACGCGTCTGTCGAAGCGACCTGGACGTAAAAGCGCAGGATCCAAAACATCGGGACGGTTTGTTGCAGCCATAATGATAACACCTTCATTTGATTCAAAGCCATCCATCTCGACAAGAAGTTGATTTAGTGTTTGTTCGCGTTCATCATGCCCACCGCCGATACCGGCACCGCGATGACGACCGACCGCATCAATTTCATCTATAAAGATAATACATGGTGCATTCTTTTTTCCCTGCTCGAAGAGATCACGCACGCGACTGTTATGGAGAAGTGTTGGTTTTTCTCCTCCAAAGAAGGCCTCATTCTCCACGCCACAAAGATCATAAACATAACCATCATATGGTTTCCTTACGATCTTCTTTACATATGACTTCTTGAACTGATCAGGATAATCCTTGTCCCCAGAAAATGGATGGGCAGTCTTTCCTATGGTCAGCCTCCAAGCTATGGTCTCCGGCAACGGCCTGCTCTTTATAATCCTTCCGGCTGGACTCTTGGTCGTACCTACACCTACCTTTATCCCGTGCATACAACACAACCACGCCAACTCCAGTATCAACTGTTTGGACACCGAACATACCACAAGTTTTCCTTCTTTAGTGGTATATCCATCTCCCGTGCTATATCCCTCAAGATAGGGCAAGAAATACTCTTTGGGCGCATCCCATAAAAATTCGGGAATATGTTTATTATGTGAGCCATTACCACAGTAACGCGCGAAAAAATGACCAAGGGGTGCGGACAGATATTTAATGCGGAGTGAATTATCAACGGTCTTCTCAAGCATGGGTTCAAGGCCAAAGGCCTTCTCCATCAAATCAGTGCAATCCTTATGCACTTTTTCTTCATGGGAACCAAAGACAAATTCAAGATAACCATTATCTCTTCCCTCTGCAGTGTAGTAACCAAACAGCTTCATCAACCCTGGAGTCAAATCAACCACTTCCGGAACGGGGGTCCTTGCTATTTTTCTGGTCAAACCGCGGGGCATATGGACACCACGTTGCCAATTACCCACGGTGGCCTGGGACACACCAACATTTGCCGCTACCGAAGACTGGGACATATGTCCAAAACCCTCGAGGACGATCTTATGTTTTTCTGTTAGGGCTGGGTCGTCATCCCAAACAGGAAATTCTTTTACGGACATTTCACTTGGAAACGGATGTGCCTTGACCTTATGGGTAGTTCCCAATCCAGGTACAAAACTGCTTCTGACCTTAAACGGCAGTGAAACAAGCTTGTCACCGGGTTTCAAATCACTTACCTTCGTAGCACCAATGAAATTTTTCTTTCGAACAAAGACACTATGATCACCGGTAGCCCTAATCACACCATCGAGGTGATGAACCTCATAGATATGATCTACCTTATGTCTATAAACATGGGACACATCCTTCCACGCACTGTGAGAAAAGAACTGTTTTTCTGAATCGGGTCTTACGCCACGAAATGCCGTTTTTTCTGTTTCAAATCCGAGGCACTTGATACCTTTTGTTTGTACCGTAAAACCCGTTTCCCCTTCGGCATAAAAACCGTCTACAAATTCGCCGATAGGAGCCAAATTGGTAGATGAATCGGTTTTAATAAGAACCGGTGTATCTCCGGTGACGGAAGCCCCAACACCTACAAACATTTCAACAAAGTCTGAACCCGATATGCTGAAAAATGGAACCCCCGCTTCACCCGCCACGGCCCTGGCTAGAAGGGTTTTGCCGGTTCCAGGTCCCCCCATCAAAAGCACGCCCTTTGGAATCCTTCCACCCAGTTTTGTAAACTTTTTTGGGGACTTTAGAAATTCGATAATCTCTTCAAGTTCCTCTGTTGCTTCATCAACGCCGGCCACATCTTCAAATGTAATTTTCTTCTGGCTCTTGGACAAAAGCTTCGCCTTTGAACGACCAAATGACATTGCCTTTCCACCGCCGGCCTGAAGCTGACGCATCGAAAAGAAAAAGAACCCAAAGAGTAAAAGCATGGGCAACCAGGAAATTAACATGTGTTGCCACATCGGTGTTTCCTGGGGTTTTTTGTATTGAAGCCTTGCGTCCGTTTTTTGCAAAGCCTCAAGCGCCTTTTCGCTATTAAGCGGACCGACTGTTTCAAAATAAACACCGTCCATGAAACTACCCTTGAATTTTCCGAAATACTCATTTTCCTGGATTGTCACCTCTTCCAGCTGATTATCCTGTGCGGCTGTTAAGAATTCGCTGAAGGATATCTTTTCAGAGGTGTTTGGTTGTTGATTCGTGAAATACATGATAGTCACAACCATTAGACCTATAATAAGCCATAATGCTGCTGTTTTATTTGGTTGTTTTGCCATTTTTCCCTCTTTTATTACATCCAATTATATTGAAACAGGATTAACACTGATTAACGCAGATACCCCTAATTTCTTTATAAAAAACATCAGCGTTCATCAGCG
>CAZHVX010000031.1:0-12603 GCA_964536295.1 uncultured Pseudomonadota bacterium | reverse complement strand
TGATTAACGCAGATACCCCTAATTTCTTTATAAAAAACATCAGCGTTCATCAGCGTTTATCCTGTTCGTTTTTAGGAAAGTAAGGTTAGCACACCGCCGTCGAAGGATCAAGAGGAAGTGGCCATCCGTAAAGTGTCGCTATCACAGAAAAATTCGATACTATGGGGCAATTTATAGCTTCCATCCCCTTTTTCGGATATCTGATTCATACGATCAATATGATCCCTGCCAAGATCAACAACCGAACCGGAGATCGCACAGTACATCCCACGCAAAATTCCACTTTTAACGGGGCCCATCTGTTCAAGGAAACGTTCCCTGTTAACGAACAGTTCATTTTTTTTCTTCACCATCTGGGCCTCGCAAAATCTATCAACATGAAATTGAGTAAATGATAAGATTTCTTTGGCATCGGAGGATAGATTGTTAATATGTTCCAAAATATTTGGATTTAGCTTCTTTAATTCCGGTAAAATCAGATGCCTGATCTGATTTCTCTGATATTTTGTCTCTAGATTAGATTTATCCTCTCTGAATAACACCGTATTTTCTTTCGCATATTTCTCGATTTCATCCCGGCTAAATTTGAGCAAAGGCCTTACTACGGCCATATCATTTTCAATCTGTATATTCTCTGCAATACCGTGCAGCCCATTCAATCCAGCGCCACGAATCATATGCGCAATCACGGTTTCTGCCTGATCATTAAGGTTATGAGCGGTGGCTATTTTATTTAATGAATTTTCTTCAGCAACCTTTTGAAAAATGCCATATCTAAATTCCCTTGCCAGATTTTGAAAATTTTCCTTATCGAATTCTTCATCAAACATTTCACTGATATATGGAACACCATAATCATCGCATATTTTTTCCACAAGTTCCTGATCCTGTTCAGAGTCTTTTCCCCTTTTTTGATAATTCACATGCACAGCAAGCAGATCAAGTGACCACTTTTCTTTAATAGAATTGAAAAGATGGAACAGGACCATAGAATCGATGCCACCGGAAACGGCGATTAAAACACCATCTCCCTCATCGACGAGACAATTCCTTCGTAATATATTTTTAAATTCATTTAACATTTTTATATGTTTGGGCTAGTTTTGCATACTCATCCGCATTCTCTTTTAGTTTTACTTTCCACTCATCTTTAACTTCTTTTTTGATCTGTGCGGGCGCGCCGGCAACCAGTGAATTAGAAGGAATCTCGGCCTTTTCCATTACAACGGATCCCGCGGCAATAATGCAATTGTCCCCAATCGTTGCATTATCCATAATAATTGCACCCATTCCGATCAAAACATTATTACCCACGGTACAGCCATGAACCACGGCACCGTGACCTATTGTAACATCATTTCCAATTATCAGAGATGCATATGGAGGCACATGGAGGACACAATTGTCCTGAATGTTTGTGTTATCTCCAAGCTTAATTGAGTTTTCATCGCCCCTGATAACCGCATTAGGCCACACACTGCAATTTTTACCAATGGTGACATTGCCAATCACCTGCGCCGATTCATCTACGTATGCGGTTGGATCTATCTTTGGAGTAAAATCCTTGTATTTCCGAATCATTCACATCTCCTTTTTCGTTTTAGCAATTTATAATTATATTTAACATACAACCACGTTCCGACAAGGACGCCGCAAAGATTTGCGAACCCATCAGCAACCGACGCCTCACGATACGGCAGGAATCCCTGGAATATTTCGATCCCTAAACCATAAAACGTAGCAATTATCACAGAGAAAGAAATCAGATAATCAAAAATTCTTTCACAACTACATGCAAGTCCGCGCATGACACAAAAGCCAAACACAGAATAGGCAATAAAGTGATAAACCTTGTCGGAGTGCATGAATAATGATTCACCACTAGACGGCTTAATCGATAAGTAAAAAATTAGCCCGCCAATAAATATTGCGGGCACCCAGTATAATAGTTTTTTCATTGTTCTTATGTCATCCTGAGGGAGTAACACGACTGAAGGATCCAGTTTCTGCAATTTTACACTCTGGATCCTTCACCCGCCTCCGGCAGGTTCAGGATGACGCCTTCGGCGTCACATCTTATATTTTCCAAAATCATCCGGGGCCAAACTTTCAAGGATTTCGGCCCACTTTTGTTTTTGAGCCTTTTCGTCATCAAAGTTTTCCTTGGAAAGATCAATTTTGCGCGATTTATCAATAACCTTTTTTTCAACAAAAATCGGAGATTTGGTTCGTAGCGCCAATGCTATTGCATCCGATGGTCTACAATCTATTTCGAGATCCTTACCTTCCTTACCTTCCCTACTGAGATACAACTTTGCGTAAAATGTATTATCACTTAAATCTGTAACCTCAATCTTGGTGACCTTAATTTCCATAAGCTCTAAAATATTTTTCATTAAATCGTGGGTCATCGGCCTGGAGAGTTGAATGTTTTCTAATTCGGTTGCAATGGCTGACGCCTCAATCAGTCCGATCCAAATTGGAAGCGCACGTTTTTCATCTAAGTCCTTTAGAATAATAATCGGCATACTCGTAAATGGATCAATCGTAAGACCTGTAACTTTCATTTCTATGAACATTTGTCCTCCATCCTTGTCATTCTGAACGATATTAAAGCGCCCGCCAGAGGCGGGTCAGCCTCCGGCTGAAAGAATCCCGAGTGTTCACTCTGGATCCTTCTTCGCCTTTGGCGAATCAGGATGACAATATCCCTTCCAGCGAATTAACATTAGCCCTCAAAATTTCAACGGAAACTATATTACCAACTAGCTCCATTTGGCCAGAGAAATTTACAATTTTATTTTGTGTAGTTCTTCCCATTAATTGCCCGCTTTGCATACGATCCTGCCCCTCTACAAGGAGATCAACTGTCTTCCCTACCAGCCCAAGATTGATTTCCTTCGATATCCCGGATTGAAGCTCAAGCAAGGTCTGCAATCTCTCTGATTTTTCATCTTTCGAAACATTATCCTCAAGATCCGCCGCCTTTGTCCCCGGCCTTGGCGAATATACAAAGGCGTACATATTATGAAAACGAGCACGTTTCACAAGATCCAACGTATCTCTAAAATCATCCTTACTCTCGCCAGGAAATCCGCAGATCATATCGGTTGTAATAGCAATCGACGGATCCGCCTTTTGTAGCTTCTCAACCAGAGAGATATAATGCTCCCGAGTGTACCTTCTATTCATCGCATCAAGAATTTTGTTTGAACCGGCCTGGACCGGCAAATGAATATGACGACACAGTTTCTTATTGCATCCATATTCTTCTATCAACTCATCCGATAGATCTTTCGGATGAGGTGACATAAAGCGAATTCTATCAACATTTGTCTTCTGTGAAATCCCCCGTATAAGATCAATAAATGCCACTGTACTAGTACAGTGATTCTTATTATCCAGCCGATCGGCATAAGAATTGACGTTCTGACCAAGCAGGATCACCTCTCTGACGCCATTCGAAACAAGTTTTTTTATTTCATCAACTATCTCATCCATCGGACGGGAAACCTCACGTCCGCGAACGTATGGGACGATGCAATAACTGCAAAAGTTGTTGCATCCCTTTATTATTGTAACGTATGCGGTTGCCGAACTTGAAGTTTGATACGGAACAAGATCCACGAAATTATAATCGGCCTGATTGTTAATGAGATCAAGTGAAGTAACCCGTAAATCACGCTCCATTATTTCAGAGATCATCTTCGGTAAATTTCCGATCTGATCGGGACCAAAAACCAGATCAAGTTTTGGAAACTGATTAATAAGTTTTTCGCCCTCTTGTTGGGCAACGCATCCGCAAATGCCAACGATCTTCGGAGGGTTTACGCGCTTTAACTTTAAAGCTCGGCCGATCTCTGATATTGCCTTATGCTGCGGCTTCTCGCGAATCGTGCAGGTGTTGATAAGAATAATCTCGGCGTCCTTATCTGAATCGGTGTGCGAATATCCCATCCCCCCCAAAATCATACCGATCTTGGTAGAGTCATGATCATTCATCTGGCACCCAAAGGTCCTTATAAAATAGCTCTTTTGTTTCATGGAGTTGCAGACCTACCAGAAAGTTCATCTTTCGTCAAGATCCGGATAAAATTGGCATGGGGATTGCTTAGTATATAGTCGCAATAGAGGTATTGCATATTGCACTAGGAGGTGCGCAGTGAATTATATACATAATTACAAGATGTTAGCGCTTTGCATGATTTTATCCATCGGCCTTGCGGCATGCGCAGGTGGGGATAATATATCGGAAAATGGGACCGAAGACCTCATTTCACGCCCACAAATCACCGACTCATCCGCAACTTTGACTGATGAGATGGTAATCGACATCCGTTTCGCAATGGAATCAAAGGTTGCTAAAAAGCTTGGCAATGTGGAATCACTCCAGGTTGGCGCATCCGTAAGTATCGGCTCACAAAACATGGCAGAATCACAACAAACCATCAGCAATGCCCTTTTGAGCATCTGTGGGGCAGGCAAAGCCTCCAAAGATACCGCTGGAAATCATATCTGTGCATGCAGCGCGGGTGCCGTTAACATTGGTGGTGAAAACAAACTTAGCAAATGTGAATGCTCCGGTCTTGGACTGATTCAGAACGGAACGGATTGTCTGTGTGATTATGAAAATGGTTTTGAAGGTGCATCGGAAATTGGTTGTGAGTGTAAATATGGTTTCGCCTTAAACAACGATTATATATGTGTACCTATTTTAGAAAATACAGTTCAAGTTGATTGCGGCGCATTTGAATTTGATTCAACCAAGGAAAAATGCAAATGCGAAGGCACAGGCGTTACCTTTGCCGCCGATTACTGGAGCTGCTTTACATGCGATGCATCCAAGGGTCTAGTACCAGATGATGATGAATTGGGATGTAAGTGCGATGCAGAAATCGGAATGATCGGTAACGGAGTCAACACAATCAATGGCCCCGAGGCGTGTGTTTGTGATGAAAATAATGATTGGCATCAAACAAATGAAAATCCTCTACAATGCATTTATCAGAATTGCGGCTATGGAATCTTTGATTCAGACACAAAAAAATGCATTGCAGACGAATCCAAGGGGTTAACACTTTTGGATGACGGCTCGTACAATTGCAATGCCGAAAATAATCAAACTTATATAAATGGCAGCTGTCAGTGCAAGCCAGGATATACATTGACCGTCTTTGAAGAGAAATCAGAAAAACCATTCTCCGAAAAAGAGTGCCGCAAGATTCCTAAAACAATTGAAGGGATAAAACTAGATATCAAAACGGACTACTGGACCGACGATATAGATCCTGATGAAATTTCCGTAAAATTTACAATGGGAGAAGATGAATTAAAAGAACCTATAACCTACGAAGTTAATTTAGAAGATGATGCAGTCAAAATCGAAGGATCTATCGCAGCCGACAAAACAATTACAGCCCAATTTGATGGTGACAAATCTTGGAAGGCCTTGCGACAGCTTTTACTGAAGGAACTCGAAATTAATGAAGTTGAATTAAAATTCGATAACAAGGGCGATGCCCAATGGCCAATAGAGGGAATTCGGTTATCAATAAAATATTTGGGCGAAGCCGATTGGAAAACGATATTATACAATCCTTGCATTAAGAGAAAATTGCAAAAATATAGATCCTATGCATCAACCTGGGATGAATATTGGGCTCAATACGACCTTGCTGACAGAACACAATATAAAAATATTATTAAAGCCAGCATTTATGATGTGTCATTTTGTTTTGAAATAGACATATCATCCGACCCTAACTCCGAATATAATGGCGGTCACGATAAGTTGAGACTGGCTGTTGAAATGAAAGAAGAAGCTACGGAGGCAAAAGAATACGAGAAAAAATACGATATTCTCTGGCAAAGCTATGACGATTTTGGCACTGATAAAAAGAATGAAAATCTTTTAAAATTTGATGAATCAGAACTATCGGCGGCAATTCATCCATGGAGACTTGGCGAAACAAACCTTGAGGGTTTTTATATTTATCGCGGTGCCGGAAAGATTCCGGAAGATACATATCTAAGGATTGAAACGAGCTCAACAGATGGAGCTAAAATTGATGGAATCAGGGGATGGATGTTCAGACCCGGGGATCCAGAATTTGTTAAAACAAAAAAAGGTGAATTTTCATCGAAAATTAATATTACCAAACAGGAATTTCAAGATAAATCAAAGGATGGAACCGGTTGTATTGACAAAAATAACGGAGGCGGAAATCACTGGCCATGGGATGGATTTGAAGATGCGCATTTCAGCACGGAGATTCCAGGAAACGAAGCCCTATTCAACGATTCAACCCTGATCTGGCAACCCTACAAACACGAATAACCCAACTACACCTCGGAGGTGTAATTTGATTCAAAAAACTCCACCAATTCACCTTGTGTAAGAATGGTTAAAAAATGATTTAATCTTTCTTTGGTAGGTTGAACTTTTTCGCCAAAGTGGGATTCCATATCCGATGTGATCTGGCCGATCGTGCGTTCACCGTCTATTCTTGACCAGACAAAGGCACCTACCTCGTCAAGTTTAACCTTGATATAGGGATTTTTCAAACGTGGTTGGACCCAGCGCGCAAAGATACCCTTACGAAAACGTGGAACTAAAAGGAGGGTCCTGCTGTCAGGACCCTCCTCAGAATTAACAACACGTTTCGGTATTACATTATCAGGAAACGCTTGGTGGAGCTGGCTCATCTTTTCTTCCCGCATTGCCCAAAGGCACCTTGATTAATACCAACGCAATTAACACCATGACTGCAAGGCCGATAAAAATAGCAATAGGTGTATGACTTGGATCTTCAAATACATGTGGAATCTTTAAGTTGACCGCATAGAGAAGAGCAATCAAAACACCGACCAATGCCTCACCGGCAATCAAACCGGATGCTATAAGTATTCCGTTATTTTCAACTCGTACCTTCTGCGCTTCATTTAATTTCTTCTTATCGGCGATAAACTGAACTATCCCCTTGATGACACCACCAACAAAAATTGCAAACGTTGTATAAATCGGCAGATACATACCAACGGCAACGATCACCGGGCTTTTGACTCCCATCAACACGAGAACGATCCCCATAAAAAAGCCTACGATAACAAGTGGCCAGGCCATTTGTCCGGTAATGATTCCCTTTGACAACATAGCCATCAATCCTGCTTGAGGTGCCGGTAGATTTTCACCACCGAAACCTATACCACCGGCATTGATATCGCCCTGGTGCAACGCCCAAAGTGGGAAGAACATAATAAGCGCTGCAAATACAACACCGATAATTTCACCAACCTCCATCTTCCATGGAGTACCACCCAAAATATAACCGGTCTTAAGATCCTGCAGCATGTCACCGGCAACACCGCACATACAGCAAACAACTGCTGCAACACCTAATGTTGCGGCAATACCTGACATGCCACTGACGCCGAGTAACAACATGAGCAATGCTGCAATAATCAATGTTGAAATTGTCAAACCGCTGATCGGGTTATTACTTGATCCCAGGATACCAACCAGGTAACCGGCAATTGCCGAGAAAAAGAAACCGGCAATAATCATAACGATTGCAGCAGCAATTGCACCAACTAGATTTCCGCAGAAATAATTATAGATAGCAATGATTCCCAATAATCCAACACCAATTGCCGGAAGAACCCATTTAAAACTTATATCTATATCAAAACGCGATTCACCTGTCTTTTGTCCACTGGACTTTTTAAGATCCGCAATTGCATGTCCAACACCACCAATCAACTGCTTGCGTATCTTCCACAGTGTTGTAAGAACACCGCACAACATACCGCCGACCGCAATTGGACGAACAATGTTTGTCCAAACAACCATTGATGTATCAATCCATGAATTTGGATCGGTACCCGCAAACTCCGCAAATTGAGGCCCAAAGAGGAACATGAGCAATGGAATCATCAAACCCCAGGCAAGCAAACCACCTGAAAAATTCAGCGCAGCGATCCGCGGACCAATAATATATCCAACGCCAAAATATGCCGGACTAATAGCCGGTAACACTGCCATGATACCGCCGCCGCCGCCGATAGTAATCTTGCCACCGACGGTGTTTAGGCCAACACCTGTTTTGGCGAATGGAATAAAGGTTTTAAATTTAACCGCAAAGACATGAAACTTCGCCAGGATTTCAATTAAACCCGCAAGCCCCATCGCACCAAAGAGATACTTGGCACCTGTTCCACCGGTACGACCGGCTTTGTGAATTTCAGCGGTTGCCACTGACTCTGGAAAAGGCAGCGATGCATCGTAAACCAAAATCCGCCTTAGAACAGTTAAGAACAAAACGCCAATTATACCACCGATCAACATGATAGAGGTTGCAATGATGTAGTTCTTTGTTGTTCCAAATTCTTTCCAAACACCTGCGATTAAAAATGCAGGGATAGTGAAGATGGCACCAGCCACTAATGCTTCACCAACCGATGCCGTAGTTCTCGCAATGTTTTCTTCCAAGATACTTCCCTTGAAGAGTCTCAAGAAAGCCATACCGACAACTGCGGCAGGAAATGTTGCAGCAATTGTTATACCTGCTCTCAATCCCAGATACGCATTTGCTGCGCCAAGAACGATCGCCATGAGAACACCCAAAGACACCGCCTTGAATGTAAGTTCTCTCAAGTCGGTTTTCTCTGGCACATACGGTTTAAAACCACCACTTTTCATGAAAGCCCCCTTTGGTTAGATGGTTAATTCAATTTTCAAAGAGATGACCATAGAGTAACCATCCAAAAAATCAAGGAAATTTTGGCCTTATATGTGATTATAGAGAAAAAGTGTTCATGTTATTGGACGTCACCCCTTTATTTCACGGATTTTTTGTTGATATTTATTCAAAATTATTCAATAAATCCACATTGATCGAAACAGCCTGCTTCGCCTTTACTTGGCAAGGCGGGGATGAACGCAGATAAACACTGATAAGCTTAAAATAATTTGATACTACCTACTATTCTGATAACGTTTGTGGTGCGAATTCAGAATAATCACTTTTAGGATTCTTTGCGGTGAATGAATATAAAATTATCCGCGTTCATCAGCGTTAATCATGTTTCAAATAAAATAAGGGGGATCCATGAAACCATATGTTCCAGAAATCACCAACATGAAGGAATTGACATTTAAAGCAATTTTTCTCGGAATAATTATGGCCGCAATTTTGGGTGCAGCAAATGCATATTTAGGTTTGAAGGCTGGAATGACCGTTACCGCAGTTTTTCCGGCGGCAATAATTGCAATCGCCGCATTTAGACTTCCCTTCATGAAGGGAAGCATATTGGAACAAAATATCGCTAGGACGATGGCCTCCGTTGGTGAATCACTAGTGGCTGGTGCCATCTTCACAATACCAGCATTTGTTATGGTTGAAGTAGATGGCAAACGTCTTTGGGAAACTTTCAATTACTGGGAAACATCTTTCATACTTCTTCTTGGAGGATTGTTAGGAACATTGATCGTAATCTTTCTTAGAAAGATTCTTTGCAACGATAAAAATCTCAAATTTCCTGAAGGAGTTGCATGCTATGAAATAGTAAAATCCGGACAAAAAGGTGAAAGTGGCGCCAAATATGTCTTTGGTGCCGTTGGAATAGCCGCATTAATTGAAATATTCAAAAACCCAGGCGGGTTTCCAATATTTCATGAAACGATTACATTCTTTTACACGTTTCCAAAATCAGTTATTCATCACTTCACAACCTCAAAGACACCATTATCTGACATGCATCATCAGGGAAATATAACCTTTACAAGCCCATTGGCATCACCTGCCCTAATGGGTGTTGGTTACGTCATTGGCCCAAAATATGCCGCTATCAATTTTGCAGGTGGCGTACTTGCCTGGCTTGTGCTTATTCCGCTAATAATATTTATAAATCCAGATATTCAAAGCAACCTATCTGTAGGCTCAACTACAATCGATTGGGGAAATATTACCTATAGCATTTGGTATAACAACGTAAGGCCTATTGCAGTTGGTGCGATGTTAGTAAGTGCATTTTATACCCTTTGGTGCATGAGATCATCTTTAGCTGCCGCGTTCAAAGGGGCCTTAAAAAAACATGACACGCAAGAAGCTCCGAAAGTGGAAAGTAGATATGAAAAAGATTTAAATCTGAAATGGGTATTGATTGCTATCGCTCTTCTAATAATACCAATCACCCTACTATACTATTATTTCTGTCAAAGCGTTACCGGTGCAATTGTCGCAGCCGTTGTTATGATAGTAGTAGGATTTTTTCTGTCAGCAGTCGGTGGTTGGATTGTTGGTATTATCGGTAATTCCAACCAACCCCTCTCTGGGATAACAATCTCGTGCCTTCTGATCTCTGCGGTACTTATGGTGGCCTTTGGTGTAACAGGGATTGCTGGCGTTGCCGCTGTCTTGGGAGTTGCCGCTGTTATTTGCTGCGCTATTTCCCTCTCCGGCGATATGATACAGGATCTAAAAACTGGTCAGTTTATCGGCGGAACTCCGTGGAAAATGGAATTGGCTGAGATTATCAGCGTTATCGTAGTTGCCTTTGTACTAGTTGTACCCATCATTTGGCTTCATGAGGCAAATATATTGTCGGGCGGAACGGGCATCGGCGATATCAGGTTGCCTGCTCCTCAGGCTGGTCTTATGGCACAACTTGCAACCGGAATTGTTGGCGGCGAAATGCCGTGGGGTCTGGTTATGATTGGTGCTGGGTTGGCTATAACATTCATAATGGTAAACGTCCCCGCTCCGATGGTCTTGGCCGTTGGAATGTATCTTCCATTCGAAACCGATTTTGCAATATTTATCGGCGGCATCTTCGCATGGATGGTGAGCGTCTACATTAAAAGAAAGAAAGTGGACGATGAAGGCAAAATCAGAATCCAAAATACAGGCTTGCTTGTAGCCTCGGGCTTTATCGCCGGTGAAGCGTTAACCGGTGTGGTTTTGGCGGGACTTATCTTAATCGGAATTCCATCTCTTTGCGATTTATTCTTTGGCATTGCCGAACCATCATTCTATCAATCAATGGGTGGCTGGTTATCGATAGTTATTTTTGCAGTAATTGCGTACGTGTTGGTATGGATACCGATTAAGGCACTGAAGAACAAATAATATTTTCGTTTGTCGACGCTCGAAGCGTGAGAGATCTGCGGCAATCCGCGTTCACATCCGCGTAAATCCGCGTCTCAGAATTCATCTTCAATCTTCAAATCATGAATGAGGCGCTCGACCTCTTCTTCATAGGTGGGACCGTTGAAAACGTTATCATAGGAACCCTCTGTACCAAACTCATCCTCTATAAAACGCTCAAAATTGGGGGAATTAAGATCCTTCTTGATTTGCTCCATAAACCTTTTTGGATAGATTTTGCACATGTGCTCAACGTAACGATTGAGCTTTTTCGCCGCATCCTTTTTCTTTTTACTTTTAAGAAGTTTCCAATTCCTTAGATAATGAAGACGGCAATAACCCTGAGTTGTTTGAGAATTGTGACAACTCTTATCTTTACAAATTTTAATCCTTTTGCCGCCCATGATTTTCCCAATATACAGAATGAAGATTAAGAGTCAATTGTTAAATCCGAAACTAAAAAAAACGAAACTAGAAACAAACTCGAAGCACGAAATAAATTAAAAATCCGAAATTCGGATTTTGGTTTTCGCATTTCGGATTTGTTTCGTATTTCCTTATTCTTATTTCGGATTTTGTGATCTCTTCATTTCATCATCCAGCATCGTCCTAAACTTACGCCCTTTTTCTAAAGATTCCTCACGTTCTTTGGCAATCACATCCCACATCTCATCCGACATCGCCTCTGTAACGCTTTTGTTTAGATATCGCGATTCTGTGAAGCGTAAAAAAAGAATAACGCCAACAATGGCAACCAAGATAACTATTATTACAATCGCTATGGTCATGGTTGGATAGTACTACTTTTTTGAATGTGGAGCAAAGATTTTCTCTCATTTTGTCATCGTGAGGAGTTACGATAAACTAACTTCGTATTTAAACAATATGTCCCTTTATCAGGATTTCAATCGAGGAGATATCATCCGGATCAAACCAATGGATTTCATTATCCGCCTTGAACCAGGTAGACTGGCGCTTGGCAAAGCGCCGCGTGCGTTTTTTGATCTCTTCAACGGCGGACTCCATATCTAGCTGGTTATTCAGAACCTGATAAAGCTCATGATATCCAACCGCCTTGAAGGCCTGACAATCCGGGGGATATTTTTGCATCAATGCACGGGTTTCATCCACCCAGCCATTCGCGATCATTTCATCCACCCGCTGATTGATCCGATCATATAATTCTGACCTGTCGATCTGCAGACCAATTTTCAAATAATCATATCTTTTTTCCGAAAACTTATGTTCCTGCTGAAATTTTGAGATACTTTCTCCGGTTAGATGCAAAACTTCAAGTGCACGAATTATTCTGGAACGATCATTTGGAGATAACTTATCAGCAACTTCAGGATCTTTTTCCTTTAATTCGTCATGAAGCGATACCGTTCCTTTGCTATCAATGCGGTCCAGAAGCTCTTTGCGATATTCCTCGTCCTGAGGTGGAGCCTCGCACAAGCCG
>CAZHVX010000030.1:0-16288 GCA_964536295.1 uncultured Pseudomonadota bacterium | reverse complement strand
CATTCGCCTTTGGCGAATTCAGGATGACAAAACGCATTTTCCACCACTCCCATTACTCAAGCTCAAATCTCCGCCTTCACTACCCACCTTCGCCACCCGCCGGTGTTACGCTTCAGCCAGAGGCTGATCCGCCTTTGGCGGAAAAGCTATGGCGAGGCAAGAGGCTATGGTGGGTAAGAAGTTTCGGCGGATTCTCGAAGCTGCAAATCGAAATTTCTTGCTGAAATTTCGATGCAACTTCGGAACAAGCCCCTCGACTACGCTCGGGATAGTATCCCCTAATCACAGCAGTCCGCCTTATAGACGAACCGCTGCTCAAGGGGCTACTAAAATTCTAGCCCCTTTTTATTTGCTTGCCTTAAATTTTACCTTAAAATCAAAAAATATTTTGCTTGAAATATTAAAGCGTTGGGTATAGCATACCTATATCAAGTAAATAATCCCGGTTGGACAAGTTGCCAACCGCCCCCAGGGGCCACGCGCCCTTGGGGCTTTTTTTTATTATGGGAAATTGAAAAATGGAAAGAACAGCATATTACTTCGATGGATTTAATATCTATCATATGCTTGATAGATTTTGTCCCGAATATAAATGGTTAAATCTATATAATCTTGCGAAAGCTCATTTAAAGCCTAATCAAAAGCTTGTTGAAGTTTATTATTTTACAGCACTAGCTTATTGGAGGCCAGATAGAGTCATAAAACACAAACGTTATATAAATGCCTTAAAAGCAAATGGCGTGACCGTTGTTAGCGGCAAATTTAAAGAAAAACCTAGAAGATGTTTTAAATGCAAGGTTAAATATATCCATCACGAGGAAAAACAAACGGATGTGAATATTTGCTTAAAAGTTCTTGAAGATGCTATTGAGGATAAATTTGATACTGCAGTCATCGTTTCCGGCGATACCGATTTTGAACCCGTTGTCAAAAGTATCAAGAAACATTTTCCAAAAAAGCGGATAGCCTTTATGTTGCCAATGGGTGCAAATGCAAAAACAATTAAGAACGTAGCCGACTATTGTATAAAGTTAAAAAGGATTCACATTCAAAAGAACCAACTTCCGAATATTGTAGAAACTCCCACAAAATCGATTGAGATACCTGATGATTGGAAGCCAAAAAATTAACAAGGGGCCGGGGAAGAAAGAGTAATCCCAACTTGTGCCGCGCCCGGTTCCATGGGGCCTGATCTTGCCGCTCCTTTCCATCCCTTCAAGAAGTGTATATGCGGTTGTATTGGATATCCCAAAAAGCTCCCTCACCTGCCCCCTAACGCACCCATACTTCCCATATAACAGCTTAATCTTTTGAAATAGGGGCAAGGGATAGCTCACGAAAAGGTTAAGAGTAGAGAACTCTTTAAAATTCCAATAGTTAGATTACTTAACACCAAATTAATTGACATTTACACGGCTATATTATAAGACACTATTAAAATAAACTGAGGAGGTTGATATGTTTGGAGGAGAATTAATTGTTACATGCCCAAATGGAGAACAGGTAGATTTTTCTAAGTTTGAGTGGAGGGACGAAAACTACGACAATAAAGTAGACCCCGAGGAATTAAGATATAAATGCACTGAGGCCAACGAAAATTTAAGAAAATGCTATGTAGAATTTTTAAAAATCGCAGACAACAGTAAAAAAACAAAGGCCACTTATTACACGTGTCCAAGTGGACAACAGGTAGATCCACATAAATTTGTCTGGGACAATAAAAATTATGATAGAGTGATAAATGATGGAGAGTTACAGTATAATTGGCAAAACGCCACTAAAGAACTAAGGCAATGTTATGCAAAGCTTTTAGATACTGTAGATGAAAGCATGAAGAAAAGAAAAGTTGTTTTTGTTGCCAAAAAAGAATCTCCCGAATTAAATGAACTAAGGAAATTTTTTGTAGAAATGGATTTTCATACTATGCCAGAGATTAAAAAGGTAATTGTTACTGTTGATGTGGGCGAATGGAAGGAGAGTTCTTATTCATTAATCAGCGGCCAAAAAACATATACTTGCAAAGTTCGTGTTGATGTGGTCTTTGTTTCAGGCACTCGAGTTCATGGCACAGGATATGCCAACGGCATGCTTGAGGCTGCGCATGATGCCGTTGATAAAATGAAGAAAGAAATGGAATCAAAAAAATAAAGTAAGATAGAATCGAGGGAGATGAGCTAACCCGCATTTGACGGACACTATAAATCGGGTACAACAGCCTTTTCTACCTCCTTTTTTTCTTTGCTACTCATTTCCCGATAGACACCAGGCAGGTCTTTCTTAAGAACGATGTATGAATTGCCAACCTTGGTAGCCTTAATATCACCCGCATTGATTTTTCTTAACGCATGTGTGCGGCTGATGCCTAATAATTTGGCAACCTCTGTCACAGACATGATATCTTTATCTTCTTTTTTCATGTCTTGTATTATGTGCCAATTAACACCTATTGTCAATACTATGTTTCAATTAACACACAGTATAAGGTCTACGTGTCACGTATATGATTGATTTGTTTGAGTTTTTAAGTTTGGAAATCTGGGACACGAGCGAAATAGACGTTATATTGAGGCTAGCTTTGTGTCATGCTTTTTATAACTATTTGTAATCATTGATCTTATTTCATAATGTAGATAGCAACATTTCAGAAAATTTGCCGATAATGTTTATATAAGGAGAAACCGTGGGAGAAGATCTAAACATTTATACAAACCACAATTTTTGTGCAGAACCTGCCTATGAAAAATTGGGGAAGGATGAAGAAAAGGTATATAAATTTGAACCCAAGATTGACAACTTTTACAAAAAAGTTACCATCTATGCAGATAAAGAGATATCTGAAGGTGAGTTGAAATTTGTGGAGGCTTCAGTAATGGAGGCCGCCTACTTTGTGGCCAATCTTCAAAAAACACACTTTGGATTATCTCCATTATACAATAATATAAAGATATTCTATCGTCCTCAGTGTTTTTCGGATGAAGACGTTGGTGAAAACATTGTATTCGGTACAGCTAGTACTGCTGGTCATATAATTATAAAAAATATTTATAAGGATTGTGATTATAAAAACTCAGAATTATTCGATCCCGCTTTCGGTGATCATATTATTTCTACTTTAGCGCATGAATTTATGCACACCTATTTTTTCCCTCGTTTTCATTCTGATCCCGCAACACTTTTAGAAGAAGGGTTAACGACTTATGCTCAAAGGGCTTTGGCGGAGGAGTATGGTGGATTTTATTGGATACCTGAAAATACAAAAAATGCATGGCAAAGCAAAACCGAGATGTTCCCTGACCTGTCACATATACCCCTTTTGGAAACAGACATATATGAAGGTGCTTCAATTGACGTTCAGGATGCAAATGGGGAGGTGCACCATTTAGAAGTTGTTGACGTAACTGATTCTTTCTTTTTACCCGGTGGATTGATGTTTGGCTATGAGTTCGATGGAGAAGATTTCGACATGTTGACAGCGGGTGAATGTTATTTGCCATGGAAGGGCGATATAGTCCACTGCATCAGTAGAGAGGGTGATGATTACAAGCTGTTAACATTTCACAAAGATAGTTTTATCGAAAGAACAAGCGCAATGTATAATGTTACAGAGAGCGATATTCAAAAAAATAAGCTTAAATATCTTGATTATAAATTTATCTGGTCAGATGACGGGTTTGGTGGAACAGAGGTATTTCGTCTATGGTCGGGGGCTCCATTGGATTTTAGTTATGGTTTTGATCAAACGGAAACTGGTCCGGTAACGGCTCATAATTATCAAGCTGCATTCTATTTGCATACGGCGTTGGAGAAGCTCTATTGGGAGACTCATGCAGATGATCCAGATTTTCATCCATCAGATTATTATAAAAAGCTGGGAGAATTGCACAGGGAATATAGAGCGTATTTCTTTAACGATCCCGATTATAAATACCTGGATAATAAATATTACAATTGCGAAAGCAACGTTTATAAAGATTTGTGTGATAAACTAAAGATGCCTACGGATAAGTGTTATGACATATTTGCAACATTTGGTTTGGATATAGATTATTGTGACAAGATGGATGGGCTTAATATCTGTATCCCCGATGATGATAAGGAAGCTGGGCCAGCGTTTGTAAATATTCCTCATGAGGAGGAGGAAGAAGAATATGATAGTGGATGCTCAACCGCACCCTCACATCCATCCTCATTTGGGAGGCAGGTAGATAAAGCGTTGGAGGTGACTGGAGAAGCCGTGATTCATGTTTTAAGTAAATCTGTCGAAGGTTACAAGATGTTGTTCGAAGATCTATTTTAAAAATATTCCTTATAAAATTGTATGATTTTTTCGGATGGCAGTATCCAGTCTGGTGATACGAGCCCTTCAATAAATTCAGGACAAGCCAAATAGCCAATCATTCGACCTGACTGATGACTAATATAGTTCCTGAATATTTTGTCTTGTGTTCTTAACCTCAAGCAAACTACCTTCCTCTGGTAAAATTTGAGAACTTGATAAGAGATGGTTGATGTGTAATAGTTGTGGCGGTTAAGTCGAATCGTATAAAATTCAAACCGTAGGGATAAGCAGGGGGGTCTTTATGACAAAGAAAAAAGATTCACAGGGTAGGATTATTAGAATAGGTCCATATCCCGAACTTACATGGCCGGGTGTAATTGTTGGTTACATTATTGGTGCAGTTGTGACCGTCAGTCTTGGATATGCAGCTTTGATTTTGGGTTTCGGAAAGAACGCGTCTGAACTTGCTGCAATCTTAGGCTTTGGAATCTTGCGCGGCGTCATGAGACGAACCAGCATCGTTGAAAATAATATCAACCAAACGCTTGCGTCAGCGGTAAATAGTGCATCAACTGCTATGATGTTTACTATCCCTGCTCTTTTTATTTTGAATTACACAAATTTCAACCCTTACCTTATTGTTTTATCTAGTATTGCTGGTGGAATTTTAGGGATAGCATTTGTCATTCCGCTTCGCAAACAAATGATCGACTATAATAGACTTGCATATCCGGGCGGCATCGCAGTAGCAACTATTTTGAAATCGCCTGGCGCTGGAATTAAAAAGGCTGTTCTCTTGACCTCCGGTGCGTTCTTTAGCGCAAGTGTCTATTTTTTCATTAAACATTACGGGGTTACAAATCTTGACCTTGGTAGCATTTTAGGCCTCCCGGAATGTATGAACATCGTCTTCTATGTTTCTATTATGACGATAGGTGTTGGCTATATTGCCGGAAGGGGTGGTTTATTTTTCATCGTAGGTGGTTTTCTGTGTTACTGGATTTTGGCGCCTATGCTTCAATTTAGCGGTTTTCTTCCAACACCAGAGATGCTTGCTGAAATGAATACTTCAATAACATCCTATCTGAGGCTATCCCTTTTTAGACCAACCGGTATCGGCATGTTAATTGGTGGTGCTTTGACAGGAATTTGTCTGGCCGTCCCTCTTGTTAAGAGTGCGATCAAAAGTATGCATACATCTTCCAAGATGAAAAAAGGAATTTCTAAGGATGAATTGTCAATTAAGTTCCTGTATCTCGCAATCGGTGTTGCATTTGTGGTTTTAACAATTGTGGCAATTAAATCAACGGTTGATGTTGGAGTTGTTCGCGGTTTTATTATGGCAATTCTTGGAACGCTTTGGATCTGGGTCGCAGGTGTTATTGTATCTGAATGTTTGGGCCTTACAAATTGGTCGCCACTTTCCGGTATGACTCTAATCGCAGTTACAATTTTGATTCTTGCATGCAGCGGCATGGCAAATGAAGCAACTGTGATTGCTTCGATTACTGTTGGAGTTGCAATCTGCGTTGCCCTTGCCTTAGCCGGAGATATGATGCAGGATCTGAAGACCGGTTACATGGTCGGATCTCAGCCAAAGAAACAGCAAATTGCACAATTGATGGCTACCTGGATGGGGCCAATCATCATTATTGGTCTTATTTTCGTTCTACATAAAGCATACGTTCTGGGTTCAGATCGTCTCCCGGCTCCACAGGCTCAAGCGTTGGCTAGTGTCATTAATGGTATCTTGGGTGGAAATGTTCCGATTCAGAAATATATTGCCGGCGCTGGAATTGGCGCAATACTCAGCGCTACAGGAATTGGAGGGCTTGGCGTTTTGGTTGGGCTGGGTTTCTATCTTCCGTTCTATATTGTTCTTACATATTCTATCGGTTCTTTTTTGAGAATCTTTGTTGATTGGAAAAAAGGAGTTCGTTTCAGTAACGATGTCGGAATCCCCATTGCTACAGGATTTATAGTAGGCGAAGCTATGGTTGGTGTCGGCTATGCCCTCTATTACGTCTGGGCAGGAATGGGCTCTTAATCATTAGAGATTTTACACTAGGAGGCATTATGAAAATTGTTGGATTTATATTGGTTACATTCGGATTTATAGCTTCTGCGTTTTTAGCGTCGATAGACAAGGAATTGATTAATTGGCATTATTACGTACCCGCGCTCATTGTCGGAATCGTTGGTGTTATATGCTTAAGGGTTGCCCTGCACAGAGATACAAAAGGAACCAAGAAGATCGGGGCTGACATTAACAATGTTAAAGAAAGTATAAATAATATCGTTCGAAAAATTGATACATTTAATCAAGAAAAAGAATCAATCGAAGTTTATGACATACACAAAAAAATCGACGAATTATTTATCGACGATATTAATACGTTCGTCGAAGCAAGAAAATCGATCATTCATAAATACGATATGCAGAGCTATGCTGATCTCATGAATCATTTCGCAGCAGGCGAACGTTATCTCAACCGCTCCTGGTCGGCATCGGCCGATGGCTATATAGATGAATCATATAAATATATTGAGAAATCTGCCGAACAATTCAAGATCACAAAGGAACATTTTGAACAGTTGAAATAAAGTGATGGGATTGTCTATTTCAAATTGCAGAAGAGTACAAAATTTATGGTTCTTTTGTATTAAGTGTGGGTAATAAATTGCAATTACTGTCATTCAGGCTGTGTCACAATAGGGGTTTTTCACTTTTTTGTCATCCCCGCGAAGGCGGGGATCCAGTAATTTCAATAAGTTCTGGATCCCTGCCGGCAGGCAGGCCCAACCCTCATTTCTGATCTATTTTATCTTTTCAACACACTTGTTGTCTTCGCACTTCCAGGTGGTGTGTTCACCCCAGTCATCGGGACAATTATTATCTGTATAGCAATCTAATTCACGCACCTGCCACCAGTACCACCAGTAATGAAATTTGGGGTTGTAGATGGATGGATGCTGCGTTGGATCTGATAATTTGTTTACTGAGTCCATTGGCCCTTCATATTTGTCGCATTTATCGGTATCATTGTTAACGCCTGCATTTAAGGACGCCAGGTTGTATTCTGGAATCATCTTTAATTCCATAGCGTTTGTTCTCGTGCAGAATTCTTGAGTAATTTCTTCACCATAGCTATAAACCTCACAGCCTCCGTATAAAAATTCAGAGGTCCCTTTAGATATATTGAATTTAAATTTTGGAAACATTATATTTGTTGACCCTGCCGGTGAAGCCGGTGGTGGAATATAGGGACAAAAGGCAGGTGCGCAAGTTGTAAGGCCTTCTTCAAAATCTATCTTTGTCCACGAAGTGCATCTGAACTCAAACTCCTTATTCCAGTTTTGCCACGTAGAGAGTGAATCTAAATTTGGACTATATCCAAAACTTTTACCAATATCACACTCATGTTTATATTTTGGAACGGCCCATCCATTGGGATGCATGCCGGAGCACATTTCATCAGCTATTCTCCGTTGCACTTCCATAGACATAATGTAATCGTGTTCCTCTTCTTTATAAATATTTGACATACATACTGCAGGCTTGCTGGAATCAAAAAATAGTCGTTTACAAATTAATCCCGGCATGCAATCGTAATCACCATTGCAAACTGAAAGTGTAATGCCAGGGATAGTTCTAATTTTATTCAGCCAATAATATTGTCCTTCAAGTTTGGGTCTTTCAATTTTTTTTGCCGGCCAGGTGAGAATATTTTTTATTGCAACATACTCATCATTATCTAAGCAGCGATATTCCTTGACCTCAGTGGCTCTGCTGATTGGTGAGCAAATGTATGTTGTTTCTCCACATAGCTCATCAGGAACGGTGCATTCCATATAGTGCATATCAATAAACGTTGGTTGTTTTTTAAGATCAATTATCATACTAGCTGAATCCAATGAATCCCATACCGTTTTGTCTGTTGTTTTGGAGTCATAACCATTCTTTTCCACTTTTATTTCACACACCTTTGGTGCTTCTACCCATGCTTGAAATTTTCCAAGTGAGTCTGTTTTACCTGTGCTTATTAAGCTGCCATCAGATTTACCTAAAATTGTAATATTGGCATCGGCTGCAGGGCCTGAATCAGAATCTGCACATCCATCAGATTCACTTGCAACGCAATATCCTATAACATTAATCATTAACAACTTTTTATCTGTGGTTGAAATGCATTTTCCTAGCTGACAGGCTAGGTCTGATTTGCAATCTGTAGTAGAGGTGCAATCATCTCCGACATCGCCTTGCTGTGATAACCAAAAATTAAAGAAGCCAAAAGAGAAACCGCCATCGAGTTTACATTTTCCTCTACCGACTATACAAGTATAACCGGTACTGCATTCACCACAAGATCCACCACATCCGTCAAAGCCGCATTGTTTGCCTACGCATGTAGGGTTGCATCCTGGATGACACAGCGAGTCTTCACCGCAGTACATACCAAATCCGCATATGCCGCATGATCCGCCTCCACCGCAGCCATCAGGACCACATTCTTTTCCCATACAAGTATTCATACATATACATTGTGCCTCTCCATTGCAGGTATGATTGGGTGGACACTGGCCGCATGATCCACCGCATCCATCGTCACCGCACACTTTGCCTGAACAATTGGGTTGGCATATTGGGCCCGAACCATCATTAGCATCATTTTGGCATTTTCCTGAATTGTCGCATTGATATCCTCCTGGACAAAAACCACATGGTCCACCACACCCATCATCGCCACATAATTTACCTGTGCAACTAGGTGTGCATGTTGGGCCAGAGCCGTCATTATTATCGTCGCCATTGTCGTCATCGACAACGCATTTTCCATCATCGCATATTTTTTCATCTGCACAATCTTCATCCGTTGAACATTCTGGTAATGGATCGGGATCTGGTGGCGGAGGAGTTGGTGGTGTTGGATCATCTTTTGGTTTATCGATACACTCTCCTTCAACACAAAATTGATTTTCAGAACATCCTTGATCCACCGTGCACATTATAATAAATGCTTTGCTACAAAGACCGCTGCTACAAATTAGGTCCCCTTCGCATTTATCATCACTTGTACATGCTTCCCCTTCGGGAACACCCAGTGACGGTGTAAAAGGAATCGGGTCATTTGAATTGCTTGTACATCCTGTGACGAGGATAATTGATGCGATGGTCGCTACGATCAAAAAAGAAAGTTTGCGGGTCATGAGGGCCTCCGTTTGTTAGGCCCAAATCTCTATCCCATCTTTCAAGTCCGCCTAAATCACAGTTACATATTACAAAAACTGTGCCACAAATTTTTACTTACGAATACCAATAATATCAAGATGTTAGAGATTTAAACGTTTCTTGAAATGATAATTATGCATCATTTTGATAATAAAATTGACGAAAACTAACCATTTTTACACCTCGGACCCGCCTCGACTCGCCGTCTTCGGCGAGGCGGGGGTGCGCAAATGGCTGGAATAAAAAGGGCCGGAGTCTGGCTCGGCATATGCCCTCAACAGCCTCGATAAAAATTCCCATGTTGATAAGAATTATCAAAATAAGAATAAAAACCACCCTATTTTCAAATACATAGAAAACTTGCCTTTGTAACATGTTGAAATTAAAGAATTGTTAGTGTACAAAAAACGCTTAAAGTGGCATATAAATTGCTGTATAATTGGTAAGAACGAAATGTGAGGTATTTGTATGAATAGAACCTTAAAAATAGAAATCGCAGCATTAATCGCCATGTTCTTGGTTTCAATATGCCTTTCGGGCTGCATGGACCATGACAGTGTACGCAATATGGATACAAGTGAACTACTGAAGGAATTAGAAAATGAGGATAAGCCACCCCCTTTAAAAAAGCTGGATGACGAGATCGTAGATAAAAAACCCGATGAAGAACCCCCAACACAGCCACCTATAGATCAAGATCTTACCACCCCAAAACCTCAAGATGATGGTGATGAATTTGCCGAAACAGATGAGCCTAATGCTGAAGATGAAGAAACAGAAGAAACGGAAAAAACAGACACTAAATCAAATGGCTCCCCACCAATAGGCACCGGTAGCTATCCAAGTAGCGCAGATGATATGCTGGACTCTCATGTTTTAGAGTCATGGGATAATGCAATTGATCAAATGACGAAAGACATAGATAAAAAACCAGACATCTCCAAGGAAAAGCTAAAAGAGCTATTTCTTGTTGAAATTGACGATATACCAATTATAAAGACACCTGTGTGTCTGTCATGCCCTGAAAAGCTTCAGCTATTAGTTATCGATTACAATCAGGATAAAATAAGAAATCCTGGAAACATGATCAAAACATTGGAATTGTTACAACAATTAAAAAATTATTATGAACAATATGCAACGAAAGAAACGCTAAAAGCTCGTACGGCCTTTGTCGAACAGGAACATAACACTATTAGTTTCAGAAACATTGAAAACGCTAAAATACAATCAAATATACAGAATGAAAATACAGCGGTTTATCAAATCGTTGAAAATAAAATAATCGTCGGCACATATAATGATGTTAAAGCAGTGAGCTCCAAATTAACCCAAGATCTTGATATGAAGGGTACATTTAATGAAAATCTTATGATGCCCTTTAAGGGTAATATCGATTAGACTAAAGATATGTCACGCGTCAACCCTATTCTACCAGTTTTGCACCATTCGTTATTTCCAATTGCAAATACTGAAAACTTTCGATAGGTTAAGTCCCAAAGGAAGCGCCGTATGTCTGAAGAATTAGATGTTTTAAAGATAGTTACCGAACGCCTGAATGACGCAGATATTCCATATATGATTACGGGATCTATTGCATCGAATTATTATTCGATCCCCCGCATGACTAGAGATATAGACATAGTTATTGAATTGAAAGATGAAGACGTTGCTAAAATGGTTGCCCTTTTTGAAAATGACTTCTATATCGATGAAAAGATGATTAAAGATTCTCTAAAACATGAGGGCTTATTTAATATCATTCACAATGATAAAATTATTAAAATAGATTTTATTATAAAAAAGAAAAATGAATATCGTGATCTTGAATTTAGCAGAAGACAGAAAATCGAAGTCGATAATGTTGGTATGTGGCTCACCTCCCTTGAGGATATGATTTTATCCAAGTTATATTGGGCAAAAGATAGTTTTTCCGAAATGCAGTTAAGAGATGTCGCAAATTTAATAGATAGTTCTAAAAATATTGATGCTGATTATATTGAGAAGTGGGTCAAAAAACTTGGATTAGAAGAAATTTATAAAAAGGTTTAAGAAATGAAAGACACTCATCCCGAAATAGACCAAATTGTCAAAGATAAAATGCTGAACAAAAGTGGAGTGGAACGCTTTAAAATGGGTTGTTCTATGTTTGACATGGCAAAAAAACTGGTGATTAGTTCTATACTTTCCAAAAATCCACATATGACCTTGGAAGATCAAAAATCCGCTATTTTTTTAAGATTTTATAAAAATGATTTTACAGAAGGACAGCTCAAGTCAATAATTGCAAAAATTTCTTTAATTCGGGGCAGCTCATCGTAGCCCCCGATTCATTCAAAGCTGACTACTGTCAAGCCTTGATACCCCTTATCCAATACCGTTTCGTGACCTTGATGATGACAGCAAATTTAAAAAAAACAATATCATTGAAGTCAATGCGGCAAAGGCCAAAGATGACCATAGGCCGGCTACAAATATCATCCGCTAGCCCTTTGTTTTCCCTCGCTTCGTTCAGGATAGCATAGTCTCTTGACCTAAGAATCTGCCATGTTGTCCCGCGAATGATAGTGAACAAGATATTTTCTGATCACATCCTTTATCACCTGAATTATCCCATCCTTCATAACCGGGCGACTTTGGGCAACCAGAACAGCAAGTTCATACAGATCGTCCTGAGGAATCTTTAGCCATCGATTATTTATAAAGAGAAATGTAAGTAATGACGTAACAGCAATTCTTTTGTTACCATTTTGAAAGGGATGATTTTTTATCAACAAATAGAAAAGTATTGCGGATTTATCCTCTATCTTCGGATACAAATATTTTCCGCCAAATGATTGTAGCGGGGTTTTTAAACAACTCTCCAATTTACCGGGAAAGCGCGTACCAAAATCGGGAATGGGTTCATCCCACTCCATCAATCTCTTTGCAAGCGTATGAGCTATAAGTTCAACATGTGCAAGGGTCAGTTCTTTCATCAGGTCTTCCCCAATTTTTTGATGACCTCCTCATAATCAGAAAGGGTTTTATCAACGGCCTTTTCTACCTCCTTCTTTTCTTTGCTACTCATTTCCCGATAGACACCAGGCAGATCTTTCTTAAGAACGATGTATGAATTACCGACCCTGGTAGCCTTAATATCACCCGCATTGATTTTTCTTAACGCATGTGTGCGGCTGATGCCTAATAATTTGGCAACCTCTGTCACAGACATGATATCTTTATCTTCTTTTTTCATGTCTTGTATTATGTGCCAATTAACACCTATTGTCAATACTATGTTTCAATTAACACACAGCATAGGGTTTACGTGTTGCATATGTAGTTGATTTGTTTGGGTTTTTTAAGTTTGGAAATCTGGGGACGCGAGCCCTTCGATAAAGACTTCGGGTGAGCCTCAGTCGAACCCCTCAGGACAGGCTAAATTGCCAATTGTTCAATCTGGTTGATGGCTAAAATAGTTCGGAAACTTAGCAAATTGTTAGGTTCCCGTTTTTGCGTTTTGCACCAATTTTGCACCTCTAATCACTATCTAAGCATTTTCCTGTCGCACAGTAAAATGCGCTTTGTGCAAATTTGAAAATAGGTTTAAAAATAGGTATCACATATGCCGTAAAGGGGTCAACTGGTGCCAGAAAATGTATCTCGTACATAGGTCCTACATGCATATTAGATAATGGCATCCCCTGCGGCTGATTAACTTTTTTGTAAGATAGAAAATCTTTCTTTAAACGCACCAGTTGTAAACCTGTAAAATGATGTTCAATCCCAAATTTTTCACCTAACATGAAAACCTGGCTCCAGAATTCATGAGATATTGTACCCGCAACCTTGTCTGCAAGACGCTCTGCCCGCTCCGGGTAAGCAGATATCTCCTGCGCCAATTCTAAAATTGCCATCTGTCTTGCAGTATCCCTATCAAAGATGTATGGATGGAAATTACTAGCATAGCCTACATCCTTGTCTTTGAATGTTGTTTCTTTAAACCTTGTAATAATATACTGCAAGGTCATACTTGTTAGATATATAGATTTTTTTGGATCCAAGGTGGTTTTTAGTATCGCCTCCTCCGATTCCAAATCCTCAGGCTCAAGATATTCGCGATAATATTTAGCTGTATCTTTATGATTTGCAGCCTCAATTGCCATTCCCCAAATGAGTTGAGGCGCACCATATCCCTGGCCCTTCTTATCACTTGTGATCAAGTTACTTAGGTTCCAAACCGTGTCTGTTTCAGAATGATTTAGTTCTGGAAAAACCATTTCATAATTTTCTCTCAAATCACAACCAACAGCCCTGCAAGCAGCGTAATCCTGAACGATGTCGGCATAGGTCATTGTGTAAACCTCATTATAAAAACGCCACATCAGAATTAATTTAATGTTGTTTTTATGAAGATCTGGATGTGCAGTTGCTATTATTTCGGCCGCTTTATCTATATCTTCCATATATTCTTCAAGGAATGAAATAGCATGTAAGCGCAAGAAAGGTATAGTTCCACATTTGTTTTCTGTACAATAGTCAAGGAGTTCGGTTGTATCATCAGTAACAGTAGAATAGGCATATACCCCTATATTGGCAGTTTTTTCACCATCTATCATTTTATAAGTTGCTAAGGGGTTGCCCCATGTAAAAGGATCATCGCTTAACACCCTTGTCATGAAGTATGGTGTTGCGTGTATAGTAAAAGTATCCAAAATAGCTTTGTCAGAGTTGTTCTCTATAAGCTTGGCTGTCGCATTGCGTACGCCTAAAACGGCTAAATAATCATCTCCGCGCAAAATTTTTCTTTCGTAGCCATCGCAAAAGTTTTGCCACCAATCAGATTTGGATTTAAAAAGCATGCATGCCCTGCTAACCCAGGCTTCTTCGGTGCTTCCGTTGTTTGTTGATCTAACATTAAATTTAAGCGCAGGTTGTTTTTCTGCAAGTGTTTTAATCTGTTCTGCTGAAAATATGGTTAGATTTTCAAGATATAAGCTAGTTCTAAAATGATTTTTTGAAGCTGTTAATTTGTCAAAATAACATTGCAATGCAAACTTTGTTTTGGATTCACTTTCATTTAAGCGACAAGAAGGAATAGCATTATTTGTAAAGCTGTCATCAATGTAGTGTGCACGTTTGTCGTTGGCTAATTTAAGTTGTGTATTCAGATTCCATTTTGAGATGGGAAAATTTTCAAACCCCTTCTCTACCTCCTCCCAGGTTAGATGCTTATCCAAATTCTTATCAAATACATCGGCAATATCTGTCAGGAGGCTAGATATAGGGTCCGTTGAATCCAGTGGATATATTTCATCTGAATAGCCGAAATCTATTGTATATACGTGTGCCATGCATACTTTGTCGTCAAATTTGTACAAAAGTTGCTAGTAAATTAGTTTAATGATATCGGCATGTTAGGCTGTAATTCTGTGGGGGAATTTACCACTACTCCCCAATGATTTTAACAAGCACCCTCTTTTTTCGTTGGCCATCAAACTCGCCATAGAAGATCTGTTCCCATGGGCCAAAATCCAGTTCGCCATCGCTGATTGCGACAACCACTTCTCGCCCCATAATCGTGCGTTTTAGATGGGCATCGCCATTATCTTCACCAGTTAGGTTATGCTTGTACCCATTAATATCATATGGGGCCAGTTTTTCTAGCCAAACAAGAAAATCAGAATGTAGACCCGATTCATTATCGTTTATGAAGACACTGGCGGTTATGTGCATGGCATTCACCAGGCAAAGCCCTTCTTTTACACCACTCTTTTCGATTACATCCTCAACCGCTGATGTTATATTGACTATATCGTATCGCTTTTTGGTATTGAGATGCAGATATTCTTTGTGTGTTTTCATATATCCTCCATTTTATTTCTAGACAAGTTGCATAACACCCTACCCTTACAAAATCAATATAAAGTCTGGGAAGTGGAAGAATCCCTCGCGTACAAACTACCCTTTTAGCCAGCTATTTGGCTGTGCCCTGAGGGGTTCGACTGAGGCTCACCCGAAGTCTTTGTCGAAGGATATGTGTCTCTTGAACTCTTTTCTCTTTACAATAAGGGCTAAAATCTCTATGGACAACTAGGTAACGGTGTACCAATAGTTGTTCCAACGCCTACAAAAGTTGTTGAGTAATTCACTGTCATCTCTGTGTGTTTTTGTCGTTTCCGTTTTCATGTTTTCGTGCTTTATGCTCAATATTTAATAAAATTGACCTTTATTATGCCGATATCCAAAACAAAAAGTGAACAGTTGAAAGCGAGAATGGCTGCGGTTAATCTTCGGGAAGAAGATGTCGAAGAGAGCTTTGTTCGTTCTTCGGGGAGCGGCGGTCAAAATGTCAATAAAGTTTCCACCTGCGTCGTCTTGAAACATATTCCCACAGGAATTATAGTTAAGTGTCAGAAAGAAAGGTCTCAGGCCCTCAATCGATTTTTTGCGCGGCGGCGGCTACTTGAAAAGTTGGAAACAATTAAGCTGGGAAAGAAAAGCGAAGCCGAAAAACGTATCTGGAAGATCAGAAAACAGAAAAAGAAACGATCCAAAAAGGCCAAAGAAAAACTTCTGGAAGAAAAACGCAAACAGTCCCAAAAGAAAAAGGCCCGCAAACCCGTGGGCCATGAAGATTAATTAAGTGCCGTGTACATATGCCTACCACAAATACCTCCAATATACTGTTATCGTCAATTTTATGAAATGTTGCTAGTAAATATTTTAATGATATCGATAAGTTGGAGGCTCATTGCCCCTTGAATGTAACTACTCAGGTTTTTGAAGTTTGTCAT
>CAZHVX010000029.1:0-16849 GCA_964536295.1 uncultured Pseudomonadota bacterium | reverse complement strand
ACTTTCTTATCAGATGATTTTTTATTTGTTTTTTCGCTTACATTTTGGCGTTCAATTTTATTTTTTCCAATTGAAACTTTTGATGGTGAAACAATTACATTAGGTAATATTATAGTAAAAGTTGTGCCTTTACCTAAAATACTTTTAGTCAGTATCCCCCCACCATGAGCTTCTATAACATTCTTACAGTATGATAGACCCAAGCCACTGCCACTTTTCTTACCAAATGTAAACGTTCCGTCAAAAATATGGGACAGATGTTCAGGGGAAATTCCACTGCCATTATCTCTGATTCTAAAGGTTAGATCCTTATCGCTTTTAGTTACCTCAATCTCTATAACTCCACTACCATGTCTGATCGCCTGAATAGCATTGGTTAAGAAATTAACAAGCACCCTGTTGATTCTATGTGAATCAATATTTGCATAACATTCATTTGGCGCCGCAATATTAAACTTTATATTTTTACTGTCTGCCCTCATTATCTCAGAGGCCTCGTGTATTGTTTCCTGAATTACAACATTAACATCCGTCAGCTGAAGATCAATCTGACGCGCCTTTGAATAATCAAGCAAATCATCCGCCATTTTATTCAATTTTTCAACACTGGTTTGGCCGATACTCACCAGCAAATTCTTATCTGGGCTATTTGCCATATTTGGATCAATTGCGGACCTGATAACCGAAAGGGGCGAGCGCATATCATGCGCGATATGGGATGCTATTTTACCAATAGCCGCCTGCACAGCCATATGTTTTGCAGATTCTTGATGCTTTTGAATTTCCTGAAGAAGATGTTTATATGTTTTATAAAAAAAGTGAACTTCGCTGCTTGCATTTGAAGTTGGTTCTTGTTTCATTAAGGTTGATATTACCTCATCTGGATTTTTATTTTCTGCATCTACAAGGGATTTGGTAAGATTTCTAAGCGGTTTCGTGAACCTGTTAACAAAATATCCTATCGCCGCTATCTGAATAAATAAAAAAACGATACCCAATGCAATAAAAGAAAAAAGCTGTTTTTCTATTGCGTTCTGCAACGACGTTGTAATTCCGCCCATCACAAGATAACCAACAATTTCATTATTTTCATCTATCAATTGATTTTGAAAATGGAATCTTCCTTTACCATCATAATTAAAATATCTCTTCTCATCTCCGCCATCACCCAATTCAGACAACATTTGATCCATAATATGCATTTCTTCACCACTTAGCTGTGTTGGATATGAAGAAAGAAATTTTTTATCCCTAGTGTAAAATGCAAAGTAACGCATAGCTTCCTGGTCATAAAAATCATGAAGAATTCTTTTTAACTGAAAATAGTCCCCATAACGAAGATCAATAACACCTTGTCTTCCTACACTGTTTAAAATCAACTCGTTATATTTTGTAAATTCGCGCCATAAACTGTCATGAAGATAGTTACTAGCGAAATATGCAGTAACCGCCCAAGAAACAATTGTTATTAAAGGGATAATAAAAAGCAATTTAATTATGAGGGGTTGATGTTTGCCTGTTTTTTTATTATTTCTCACGCAAAGCCGTCCTTACTTAACATTCTCCTCAATGTAAACAGACCACATCGGGGCAATATACTCAGTTAACGGAGGATTTAAAACCCCCCTTATATTCGACTGAAAAATTTGTGGCACAACCATGTGGTACAGTGGAATAATAAGGGCCCGATCCCTAACAATCTTTTGAAGTTCCTTATAAACTTTGAACCGCTCATATTTATCCTGCAACTGAGGAACTTTCTTTAAGAGTATGTCTATCTCACCACCCACCTCACTGCCCAAACTCAGAGGATAATCACTTCTAAAATAATTTAATATAAAGAAGGCCTCGGGATTATCCGCGGTAAAATTCAAACTGTACATATCATATTTTTTTTCCATGATATATTCACTTATCATCTTGTCCAATGGCAAATAAATTACTTTAAACTTCAAACCGATTTTTTCTGCCGTTTTGCTGATAAACTTCGAAAATCCATCTTTGCACGGATGATTATCTGGCCTTATTAAGGTATACACCCTTTTTCTATCTTCTTCCGTAATATTAGCCAGCTTGATCTCTTTTCTGGCTTTTTCCAAATCATATGGAAGCTGTTCCATATTCGGATAGTGCCCACCAAGTCCCGGAGGCACAAAGCAATTAGCCATTATGTGTGAAGAAAAACAGTTGTCGTATACCTCTTTTTTATTAAACGCATAGACAATGGCT
Organism: uncultured Pseudomonadota bacterium; assembly: GCA_964536295.1. Taxonomy (GTDB): domain Bacteria; phylum UBA10199; class UBA10199; order CAZHVX01; family CAZHVX01; genus CAZHVX01. The sequence continues at coordinate 14,620 of CAZHVX010000029.1, read as the reverse complement.
TTTCGAAAATGCACATTACTAAATGGTTTTTTCCTAACATTGAGTGCAATGACATTGGTATTTGCTCGGAGTGATCTTATAGATGTGTAGTTCCTTTTAATATCTGTTGTTGAAAAATAATATCTATCAAGGTCATGGAAATATCCTTCATTAAAGCCCTTCAAGGCCTTTTCTGAAGTTGATTTTTCAAATATTATTATATCTAACCTTGGCTTTCCCTTAAAATATTTTTCATTTGCTGCAATTTTAAATACATCATCTTTATATTCAACGAATTTAAATGGCCCCGTACCCACCGGATGCTTTAAAAAAGCCTCTTTTAACATCCCCGCGTAATCCTCGGGTATGATCTCTGAATTAGGGGCACCGAAGTAATGGAGAAACAATGAAAATGGCTCTTCCAGTTCAATCTCAAGCGAATACTTAGATATCCTTTTAATGCCCGCCACATTCTTCGCCTTTCCACTCTGATATTCCTTTGCACCCCTGATTATTGAAAATTCGTGCCGCCTTACAGATTCTTTGCCCATCAAATTTTTTATCGAAAAGATTACATCATCCGAGGTTAGCTCCTTATTGTTATGAAAATACACTCCCTGTCTTAAATTAAAGACCCAGACCTTGCCCCTTTCACGATTAGTCCAACTCTCCATTAGGTTGGGTTGGATATTTAACAACTCATCGAAATCAACAAGGCGGTCATATACTTGTGAAGCAATCAGAATAGAAGGCCCATCTATGTAAATAGGTGGATCAAGTGAAACAGGAAGGCTGGGCATCGGCTTTCTATATTCCTGGGCAGCAAGTGGAAATGACAAAACAAAAAATATAAACACAAACAAACAGTTTTTCTTATTCTTCTTAAATATATTCATAATTCGCTTGATAATGTGCCTTAAATATAGGATAAGCAATCAAAATTCAAGCATTATTTAATTAGCCTCGGGAGAATCGATGTCTGATTTTGATCTTAAAAAGCTTTTAATTGATGTATTTGAACCCCAAAAAAACGATTCTGTAACCATACTATTCGACATTCCTCACAGCAATATAGCAGATAACGAAAATTGGAAAAATCGCCGGAAAATGGCAATCGAGTGGTGGCAGGGGTTTAACCAGCTCAAAGATGAGATTCATTTTAAGCTAAATCCTCCAATACACTACGATGCTACCGAGATAGAAAATGGAGATCTCCCTGAATTTGGCAAATACAACGAAACAAATGAGGATGTTAAACTGGAAGATGTCTTTTTAAAAAGTGACCTTGTTTTGGTTTTTGCTACTTTTTCGCCATCGGCTCCCATGTTGGGTTTTATAGAAAAATATCCACATATGCGCGTTGCGAGTATGCCATGGATCTCCAAGGCAATGGAACAAAGCGCACTCTCTGCCAATTATTCTAAAATAGCACAAAAATGCGAAATTTTATCTGAAATGCTAAAGAAATCGAATGGAGCAACCGTCAAATTTGCAACGGGTCATAAATGTTTTTATGATTTTGACGAAACCGAAGTTCACAAAGATGATGGCATGTTGCATAGGGATAAAAAAGGCATTCGCCTAATAAATCTGCCAAGTGGTGAAACATATTGTGTTCCAAAAGAATCGTGGAATGGCGGCAAAAGCCTGACCAGTGGCAAAGCGCCCTTCTCCAGTGATAACTCATACATATTGAGTATGATGGAAAAAGACTTGGGAAAAAAAATCATAAAGGATGTCGATTATGCGCTTCTTCAAGTCAATAACAACATGATCGAAGGAGTTGAAGGTGATAGCGAGTTTGCAAAGGGCCTGAAGGAGTATTTTTCGAAGGATCCAGCCAGAAAAAACATTGCAGAATTCGGCTTAGGCTGCAACGATAAAGCCCTAGTCACAGGAAATCCACTGGAAGATGAAAAAGCGGAAGGCTTCCACTGGGCATTTGGAAGAAGTGATCATATCAGCGGAAAAGTAGGCTCTAAGGATTTCATTTCACCAAACAATGTAGTTCATCTTGATGTCATATATTCAAGCACATCTAAAATTAAGACTGCTGAAATTATACTTCATATGAAAGATGGGTCTAAATACAAAATCTGGGATGGTAAAAAATATCTTATTTAGCATCTAAAAAGTCAAGTATCGCGTAAGCCCACACCTTTGCATCTCCAACCATATAATCGATGACACAGTATTCATTTGGCCCGTGCAGCGTATGATCCAGACGACCATAGGCAACAACATGAAGCCCCTCACGTCGAAATGGACCACCAACCGTGCCACCACCAATTCCTACAGGCCTTGGCGTTACATTGTATACGGATTCGATCGCAGACGATACACATGAAACAAGTGGAGAAGTGATGGGCGTAGGATTTAGCGCATCTATTCTATACTCCAGTGTATAATCGATTTTAACGTTATGCTTCTTCTCCACATCTTTAAAAACGCCCTCAACATCCTTGATAAAAACATCTACATCAACCTGAGGCAATAATCTGCAGTCAAAACAAATGACATCCTCGCCTGGGATTGTATTTATATTTGGCACATTGGAATATTTTTTTGTTGGTTCAATTGTGCTGTAGGGATGATCGAAAAGTTCATCTTTTTCACCGTAGTTTTCTTTGCAAAATTTCTCCAAATCACAAATCAAGTGAGCACCAGCACGATGGGCATTAATTCCCTTATCAGGCCACGCCGCATGACATTGCGCCCCCTTTATTTTCACCTTAAACCAAACGATGGCCTTCTCTGCAATTTCGATTTGAGAGCCATCATGCGTTCCCCAATCTAGAATACAGATCATATCCTTTTGTGAAAATAGTTCTTTGTGATTTTCTAATACATACTCTACACCATAAATGTTGGCCGATTCTTCATCAGAAACAAATAATCCACCAATATTTTTTATCTCCACCCCCTCTTCCCTTAGGGCCTTTAGTGCATATAGTCCTGAAACTAGACCTTGGTTATTATCTTCCGATCCGCGCCCATAAATCTTGCCATCTTTCACTACGGCCTCAAAGGGAGGTGTATCCCACGCCTTTTCATCACCAGCAGGAACAACATCCATATGCGCAGTTAACCACATTTTTGGTTCATCAGACTTTGCACCTATCGTGGCAACAAGACTTGGATGATATCCACACGACAATCTTTCATCTGGAGCTTTTATCACCTGAACTTCGTCATAAAGATCTCTTAGTATAGGTTCTAGAAAAGATGCCTTTTCCAATTCGCCTTTCCCTCCGCTGTCAGGACCGATTGCCTGAATTGGAATCAACTTCTTCTGCAATTCTACCATCTCGTTTTTATAACCATCAATTCGTTTGGAAATTCTTTCAAACAACTCCTTGTTCATTCTTCCTCCTTCAATTATGTCACCGCAGAAACGCTAAATATATCAGAAGACGCTGAAAAATTTCTGCGCTTTCATTTCTGTTCCGCGGCTCAGCGGTGATAAAATCACATAGAGGCTAGAACATCTACATATAATGTCAAGAAAAAGGGGGCGAGTTTTTTATTGATATCTACGTAATAATACACTATAGCCAATTGAGGGCACAGAGATGTTAAACGCAGAGAGTATTGAGCCCTCTGGGGTCTCTGAGTTTTTTTTAATTCAAAACCATTAAAACCCCCAGAGACTCCAGCGTTCTCTGTATACTCAGCGTTTAAAAACTCTGCAAACTCATCAAAACTCATTAAGGGAGGCAATATGAATCAGGAACTATTCGAACGCATATCCAGCAAAATAGACACCTACAGGGATTTTGCCATTCAGCTAGAAAAGGATTTAATCCCGATTAAGGCCCTATCACCGGATTACGGCGGCCAAGGCGAAATGGAAAAGGCAAAATTCTTAGAAAATATTATCAGGCCAATGGCTGATGAGGTAAATTGGTTTAATGCTAAGGACGAAAGAGTCTCATGCGGAGAACGCCCAAATGTTGAGATTATCAAAAAAGGCAAAAGCTCGGGAAAAAGATTTCTACTAGTTGGCCACATGGATGTTGTTCCATCGGGAGATGAAGGACTATGGGAAACAAACCCCTGGGAAGCGACAGAAAAAGACGGCAAAATATATGGACGCGGCTCCGAAGATAATCACCAAGGAATTATATCTGCGGCACTTTTACTAAAAGCAGTTCATGAAGAAAAAATCGAATTGCCATATGATTTAGTAATATGGCTTTGTGCAGACGAAGAATGTGGAAACGATTATGGTGCAAAGTGGCTTGTTAAAAATCATAAGGATCGTTTTAAAAAAGGAGATCTTGTTATAGCCCCAGATGGATCTGTAACGAAGGATGGCGATGCACCAATCATTGCCGAAAAGGGAATCGTATGGATCAAGGCGACCATCGAAGGAAAACAGGGGCATGCCGCCTTTCCACAAAGAAGTGTCAACACCTGCACGGCAGCTGCGGAATTTACCTACAGAATGGAAAAGTTACATGATGTGCTAAACGAGAAGAATGAGCTTTTCAGCCCTTCCTATACAACAATAACTCCAACAAAGCGTGAATCAAATGAGGTGGGTGTGAATGTTATTCCAGGAAAAGATGTTGCCTATTTTGATTGCAGACATTTGCCAACTCTTCCACGCGAAGAACTAATCAAACACGCTGAGGACATCAAAAAAGATATCGAAACAAAACGCGGAGTAAAGATAACATTTGACTTTCCAACCCTTACAAGTCCAAGCCAAACCTCTATCGATTCTCCGATAGTTCAGGCACTATGCAATGCTGCAAAGGAAGTGTATAAAGTAGAGCCGAAGCCACAGGGCGTGGGCGCTGGAACAATATCTGCCTACACCAGAGAAATCGGCCTTGATTCATTGGTTTATGCCAAACTTGATTGCACATTACACAATCCAAATGAATATGTTGTGATTGATAACATCTTAGGTGACGCCAAGGTATTTGCGCATGTAGCACTGAGTATTTGAGAACTTAGAGCTTAGAACTTAGAGCAATGAGTTTGCAGAGTTTTTAAACGCTGAGTATACAGAGAACGCTGGGGTCTCTGGGGGTTTTAATGGTTTTGAATTAAAAAAACTCAGAGACCCCGGAGGGCTCAATACTCTCTGCGTTTAACATCTCTGTGCCCTCAATTCGCTTTAGAGTTTAGTCATTAGTTCTAAGCGCTAAGACCTAGGTACTAAAAACTAGTTTTCTCAACACATCCAAATTTCTACCATCAGCTTTGATTAGGTCTTCTCCCTTAGGTGTTTCCAAAATCTTTGGAACATTTGCAAAACGTTTATCGTTCATAATAAAGCGGAAACATTCCAAACCAATCTTCCCCTCGCCAATATGCTGATGGCGATCAAGATGTGAGCCCAATTCACTATCCGTGTCATTCATGTGAATAGTCAATAAGTTTTCAATTCCAAATTTTTCATCAAACTCATTAAAGGCATCTTCGCATTGCTCTTTGGTCCTTAAATCATAACCTGCGACAAACGCATGGCATGTATCAAAACAGAAACCAATTCGATCCTGTTCTTTCACACCATCGGCAATTTGCGCAAGCGATTCGAAGTCGCCCCCAACCGAGGTTCCCTGCCCACCGGTATTCTCGATAGCTATCATTGTCTTATAACCAGAAGTCTTTGATATTATTGCATTTAATGCCTTTGAGACACGCTTTATCCCATCCGTTTTAGATCCTTCTTTGTATGATCCCGGATGAAATATCACACATTTTAATCCTAAGGCTTCGGCGCGTTCTAATTCATCCACCATTCCATCAATAGATTTTTGCCAAAGTTCACCCTCCGGTGAAGCCAAATTTATCAAATAAATAGAGTGCGCAACTGCGATCTCAACAGTCGACTGCCCCATCTTTTCTTTAAATAATCTGGCATCTTTATCCGAGATTGGTTTTGACTCCCATCTATTGGAATTTTTTGTAAAGAGTTGAACCGCGGTACAATTTAATTCGTCAGCTTGAACAACGGCATTGTAAACACCACCAGATATTGAATAGTGAGCGCCGAGTAAAATTCTGTTTTTCATTTTAGCTTTCATTCTGGATAGATGGCACAACTATTTGTCATTCCCGCGAAGGCGGGAATCCAGCAATTTGGACAAGCCCTGGATCCCTGCCTTCGCAGGGATGACATTATAAGTTAACCAATTTATAAAAAACCTCATCCCCAACATTCACTTCTTCCACCACACCTTCTTCACACAAAATCTCCAAGAATCTTTCAACTTCAAGTGGATGTATATTTAGCGAAGCAAGAATATCTTCCGACGTACACGGCCTTCTGGACAGCATATCTTCTATATCAGAGAGCGTTCCCTCATGTTCCCGGGACAAGCCTTCTCTATTAAAAGGAGCCACGATTTCAGATTTAGGCCCAAAGATAGTTGCTATCTTTTTTAGAACCATTTGCGATACAGGCTGAACACTTCCATCCGCTGGCGGCCTTACAACCGTATTCAGATGTATTTTATCAACTCTAAGTTTATCAATTATATTTTTAAACATGATAATTTCACCATCGCTATCATTCACATCCTTAACAAATAAAATCTCCAGCCACAATTTTCCTTTATACTCTTTGCTAAAGCTAATCAATCCATCTATAATTTTATTAAAGTCGATAGACTTATGTGATAGATTTATCTTCTTAAATGTTTCCTCGCACGCCGCATCCAGTGATGGCACAACCAAATCGGCATTCAATAAATCCCTACGTACATCCGGATTATTCAAAAGCGCACCATTTGTAATAACCGCAACGGGGATATTTGAAATTTCTTTTGCCTTCTGGATAAGATATCCAAGGTTGGAGTGAAGCGTCGGCTCCCCAGAACCTGAGAATGTTACGTAATCCGCCTTGACGCCAGACAATATCACACGCGCCAACTCGGAAAGAATGCTCTCGGTTTTTACATACTCCCTACGCTCAACCGTAGTTTGAGGGGTTTTTCCAATCTGACAATAAATACAGCTATAAGGACAGGTTTTAAATGGAATTATATCCACACCTAACGACAATCCCAATCTACGCGAGGGCACCGGCCCAAATATATGTTTACGTTTCATAATACACCTCGGAGGTGTATTTACCGAATTACACCTCGGAGGTGTAATGTAGGTTACATAATGTACGATTGACAAGAGAAAAGCGGCGGATTATAAGCTCGTATAATCTTTTTTATCAATTAACAATCCATTACATCGGGGGATAAGATGGATAGCGACCGGAAGAGGTCCAAACGTGGAGGTGAACGCTATGCTGAGGGAGATCCAGGTTAAAACCAGACCAGTGGAGGTTGACGAATCAATCTTAAGGCGACACACATTTAATCAGAAGGCAGAAGATTTGGCCTTGCTAGGTGAAATTCCGGCGCGCATCCAATGGAATGATGATTTTGTCAATGAAGGGTGGATTGATGATTTTGAAATCGCACTTCCACCTGAAGCCTGGGAAGCATATGGAACAACCCCGGGAAGATTCACATGTACCCCAGCCCTTACCGATGCAATTGGAAAAGTTAAAGCAGCATTAAAGATTGAAAGAAATCAATATGTAAAAGAAGCTCTATCAAAAAAAATTGATGTTACAGCAATATTTGATGGCAATCTTCTTACTCCTCCCTATAAAAGACTTGTAAAAAAACTTATCGAAAATGTGCCCATACATGAACGTCTTTATGAAAACCAATTGCATCCTAACGCCGCAAAATTAAGGGAAAAGGTTGAAAAAGAAGGAACACCTGAAGATATAAAACTTATGAATAGAAACAGTGAAGCTACATGCTCATTTTTTGGATCCGAGGACTTTCTTGGTGAGAATTTCTACAAATGTGCAGTAGCCAGTACATATCCGTTGCGAGAAAATTTTTCAGGGATGTGGCCCAAGGGCATGAGCTTGGAGTTACTTGCTGAAATGACAACCTTTGCCAAAGAAGACAATCCTTTTTTGAGTCCTGTTACTTCTGTCTACTGGAATAATGAAGGGGTTCTTGCTTGGAGAGCCTTAATCGACGATCCAGTCTTAGGTAAGGATGTAGAGTTAGCGGCAACGATCTGGGAAGAGGCTGCGTTAATTGGAAGAGAAGAAAATGAAAAGGCCGGTGAAGAGGTTATCGACAAGGGACTTATTACGCAGCTAGATAGTTTGGCAAAGGCCTATCGTAGTCGCGATTCCTATCCATATAAACAGAGCTACATCGATAGAATGGACGCGGGTGGCCCGGTTACATTAACAGTTGGCCCCTTTGAAGAATACGATGATGAAGGAAGAACATATAAGGTCAATGCCGATGGAACGGTTTCCATGGAGCTTATCAAATATCATAAAAAGGCTGCCTTTCAGATGTTTCTTGGATTAAAAAATACGGAACTTACAGAAAGGCTTGAACGGATGTCATCTAATGCTGTCATGTTGGATGCGGAATTAGCCAAATTGGTTACAAGAAAGAAGGGCGCTGGAATATATGAGGGAAGAGACCCCTCCACAATTAAAACACCCAAAACGTCATTTATTCAGATTATTGCCGCTGCAGGTGACGGTAGAGGAGCAAAACCAATCGCAATTGCCCATGCCCTACCAAATATGTACTACAAAGAAATCGGCTCCTGGACAGAAAGTTTTAGTGTAGCCAATCGTGAAAAGAGTAGAAAGATTTTGACAAAAATAGGCGAACAGATATTGCCACAGGATCAACAAGGGCTCGTAAATGAAGATTCATTTATTAATACTGTACATTGGCATGAAATCGGTCACACCATTGGACCAGCCAGAGATGGTGAAAGAACATTCACTGAAAATGGCGTAACGAAGACGGTAAACCCCAAAACAGCGTTGGGCCAAGTGCTTAGCGCAATAGAAGAAACAAAGGCAGATGCACATATGATTTGGGCTTCGGGTTTAATCAATGGACAAGGTAGCGACGTATTTTTGGAAGATTTGGCAACAACTTCAGCAAGCATAGTTCGTTCGCTGCGCTTTGGTCTTAAGGATTCACATGGGGAGGCAAACGCTATACGCGCGGGATACTACGTTGCACATGGTGTTATGACGATTGATGCAAATGGTAAACTTAGTGTAGATAAGGATAGAATTTATTCTGTAAACGAAAACCTCTTGGCTGAGCTTGTTTATATCGAAGCAACTGGTAACTTAAAAGCTGCCAAAGCTTTGCTTAAAGAATATCTACAGCCGGGATTAACTGCAATTGCACCACTTATTGCAAAAATTAACACTGCAGGTGTTCCTGTAGATATCGACATTGAATATAAAGTAGAAAATTTGTAATTGCTTTAAAAATTAAGAGAAAGGCCGTCCTTTTGGGCGGCCTTTTTTATTATCCGCGCAGATTCGCGTTCGCATCTGCGTAAATCCGCGTTTCAGCTCACCTTAATCTCAATCTCCGGGTCCAGTAGACAATCACCATTCTTCCCAACGCATCATAAACCCTAAGAAAAATTGTTCCGGCGCAAAAAATGAGACGGAATATACGGAACCTATAAAAAAAGAATCATTGAGGGCACGATAATTTAACCCTATTTCCCACTCGGGCCCCTGGCGTGTTGTATCATTATAATTCTCACCTTTGTCGTCAGCAAACTGTTTGACGAATGGATAACCAACATATGAATGAAGCCCGATATTGCCCCAGTAGGTTTTGGCCCCAACATCCAGCAAGGATCCCACCAAAAAAGCTGCACACTTATCGGCATTGGTAACCCTGTTCTCATATGATGCAATGACACCAGGCGCCCAGAGAACATTTGGCGAAAGCCCGGGTATCAATTTTTGTATGACGTTATTTAATTTTTCATTCAACCAGAGGTTAGTATAATGAAGGTTTACACGATGACTGCTTTCGGGGCGTTCTCTGGAATCGGCATTTTGTAAAATGATATTTATCGTATTCATACTATCGAACCGCCAGCTCAATCCCGCCTCGGTAAACTGCTGATAATAACGATCGAGTCTCCACGGCTGAATTCGTCCGGTTAAAAGAACGGAACGATGAAGATCGCTCCGCCGTTGGTTGTTTTTTTCTTCACATACCTCTGTGAAAAGGCGCCGGAGCGTTTCTTTATCGAATCTTTGAACCTCTGAGAGTTTGTCAAAATAAGCCTGATATTTCATATCAATACCTGGCATAAAAAAATCCATCGGCACCCATGGTGTGGCAAGTGAATCGTCAATACTCTTTGTCAAATATCTGTTGAAGGAGGCCTGAAAACGACCGCGATCAAAGCTCTCCATACCATCCAACGCATCCGCCATTCGCGCCGCCAGAACATACCAGATGCGGTGGGTGAGATTATTTTTACGGTCGGTTTCAAATAAATCGGCACGGATATACCACGTTTTTCCTTTTGTTTTAATTCCGAGATTTGAGGAATATCCCCTGGCAAGATTAGATGAAAGGCCTTCATACTCTTCTCGGGGAATAATTACGAAGGTCATCCCTGAAATAAAATGTTTGAGAAAGCTTTTGGGAAAGATATCCAGTGCGTTGGTGAGGATCTGTACCTCGGTCTGTGAAGATGCCCCACTGACAAAAAACGATATACCATGAACGTTACAAACCATATCGTCTTCCGTCAAATCCCATAACTGATATGGATCAGAGGCCAAAGCAACGGGGGATATGTTCCAGCAGTCGCCCATAACCTCGTTCTAGTCAACGTCTTATAAATAGTCAACTTTTTTATATGGTATACATAGCTCCTTAGGGGATAGTTAATGTGTATTTAGATACAAACTAATCCCTAAAAAGCAAATAAAATTAGTCCCTAGATTATGCTATCACATCATATTTTCGAAATCTCCTTTTTAACATATGGTGGAAATTTATCGGCTAGTGATAAAAGTTTCTGCTTATTAAGTAGATCCAAATAAAAAACCTCCGACGTTTCAAGCGTCCCACGACGTATTTTAATGTAGATTAAATCCAAAAATGCCTTTTCGGAAATTGCCAATCTATTAGAATCAAAACCAAAGAATAATTTCGGCGATAAATGGGTATATTGTATGTCACCAAGAGGAGTTGATATTTTTCCTGGTTTTAATGTAGTTGCAAGCGACAATAGGCCCCTTGGTGATTGAGACAAAATGCCATGTTTGTAAAGAGCGCTTTCAAAAGAAATATATGAAGGAGATTTAAGCTCTAAAGCCACATCTTCCAGCGTTGGTTTATCTATCATATTAATCCAAAGATTCTTGATACGCCCCACAACACCACTTTTCTTTGCGCGAAGAAGCGCCATCCCCGTCGATGCATCATTTTCATCTGTTAAAATTGCCAATTCTCTAAGCGTAAATATTTTCTTATTATGATCTTTAGCCAGCTTTCTAATCAATTTTAACAATGTTGTAGAATTCATAATTTTATGGATTCCAAATATTTTTTAACTGTTGAAAATGCCTGCTTATATAACTCATCGTTCTTTAATCCGGCAGGAAGATATCTTTCCCATTCGTCCATTATTCTTTTATCTATACCTTTTTTCAAACGGCTTTGAATGTTATTTAAAAAAGCCTCCCTTTTTAAAGACCTTAGAGACAATTTCTCTACAACATATTTCTTTATTAATTCTTCACTCCCGGATAAATCCTCGTTCTTTAGCCAGTGATACCAGAGATCAAATATATCCCGACCACTAATATTATTTCGAAAAGCCAAAGCAACAAGCTTGTCGGCCATGATCTCATCTTTTTCAATGCTCGGAAAAACGAATGGTGGAACCCCTGGATACTCCACCACCAAGGAATATTGAGAAAGCGCCTTGTATGGTTGGGAATCCACATGCAATTTTGCGCCCAGCCCTCCCCCTAATCGACAAACAATGCGCCATGTATTTTTTCCGGCCTTTGGAGAAGTTACTTTGACATCACCTCCCAAAAATGCCTCAAGCATTTTTCTGGCCCTTTCGATATATGTTCTTAAATCTTGCGCGTTGGAAACGCCTGTTAAATCTATATCTTCAGAAAATCTAGGATTATCATATCCAATAACCAAGGAAGTCCCGCCTATCAACCTTACACCCTTAAGATTTAGATTTTTAAGGACAATTGTCTGCATAAAGACCTGAAGGGCATCCTGCCTCGGAATCCCCCTCTGTAAGGCATATTTTTCAATATTTTGTATCATGGCCTGATATTAACATATTCGTTAATAATGGTCAACGTAGATTTGCGACTCAATGTGTTTATACACATATGTGCAATAAGAAACAGCCGACCTGATGCAGGTTATTTTATCTGAATACCTTAAGGGGAGTGGTGGAAAATGCGTTTTGTCATCCTGAATTCGCCAAAGGCGAATGAAGCCTGCCTGCCGCAGGCAGGGATCCAGAGTTAACAAATTGATTTTACTGGATTCTTCGCCCGCCTTTGGCGGACTCAGAATGACACAAGAGTCAATAAAAACGTCTTGACGTTATGATGTTATAGCGCTAAAATGCTGTTTGGGAGGCGATAAAATGAATGATACAAAAAGAGCAACCATCTACTTTGATCCGAATCTTCATAGGGCATTAAAGCTCAAGGCTGCGGAGGCTGATCAATCAATTTCAGAGATAGTCAATAAAGCGGTTGGCTTGAGCTTGGCAGAAGATGCTATTGATTTGGACGCTATCAAGGATCGGGCCGATCATAGTGAAAGAAGTTTTTCAACCTTTGTGAGGGGGTTACGCAAAGATGGCCTCATATAAACTTTTAATCAAGAGGGAGGTTGAGAAGGAAATTCGAAATCTTCCCAAGGCTGACATTAAGCGTATTGTTAAAAAGATATTGGTTCTACCTGGCAATCCTCGTCCAAGTGGCTGCGAAAAATTGAAGGGGGAGATAGGATATCGAATCCGGCAAGGACTTTACCGTGTTGTTTATCTTGTGAATGATGATGACAAAACCATAACGATAATCAAGGTTGGGCATCGCAGAGAGGTTTATAGATAATCATTATAAAGTCGTACGTTTCCCCCTACGGCAAGGTTTTTGAAATTGTATGTATGAAATTATTACTGTTCGACCCCATACTCCTCCATATAAAACCTTAAAGACATCTCATATCCCGACATCCGCATCATTTTTTCTTTGAAAAAATGATTTGCGGTGTCGAGGACCCGCCGAAGTTTACAACGTAGGCGGGCTAAACAAAAGGGGTGAGCGCTCCCAAGCACACAATTGTCGAGCCCCTATGTCAAAATTGAAATCAAATCTTTTTCACCGAGCTTTTCAAGTGAGTTGAGGATGGTCTTTTGCCATTTTTTATGCATGGATTTAAATATTTTTTTTATTTCGCCGGTGCTTTGTTCATTTTTTACCATAAAGTGCAATAAATTCAGCGCCTGCACTTTGTCTTTGTCGGCCTTGTCTTTTGATTTTCTTCTGCCAAATACGATGAGCTTATGCAGAGCATGAGATGCTGGGTGGGGAAGTTTAAGCTCTAAACCATTATAGCTGACCGTGATCATATGATCCGTCAAAAAGTTCAAGTAACGAAGAGGCTGAGCGTTAAGACCCAATTCCGGCAGAGGATAAGGTTTGTCGCGATTCCTGCCAAGCTCTGGGATAAGAAATTCGACAATAAGTTCAGGATGATCGAGTCTTATATATCCACCTTCTCCCTTAAAATTTATGATGAAACCCAGGTCTTTAAGAATTTCCGGTATATCCGTTTTGCTTTTGAACTTTGGTGGCATGGGTACAAGAAAATCGATGTCCCTTGTTCTGATATCAGGAACGTAGGCATTCTTTTCAAAGTAGAAACTGTAAAAATAAAGGGCCCAGCTCCCGATTATTACAATACCATCAAGCACACCGGCATGGTGCAGCTTCTTCAAAACTCGGATACATAGATCAATTTGACTCTTTTCCACGTAAAGACCTTTCTATAAATTTGATCTGCTTTTTAACCTGATTTAGAAGCTTTGTATACTTGGTGCGTTGTTTTTTGGCATCTTCGTATTTCTTGACTTCTTCGGGGGCCATCTTCCCCTTGTATTTATAAATCATTTTCCCATTTTTCTTGCTGACCAAGTAGTAGTATCTATGACCTTTGATGTTTTTCGAAACAATGGAGCCTTTGGGTAATTTTTTAATGGCAGACTCATAGCCTCTTTTCATCCTTAGAGAGTTTTTAAGTTCTTCTTTCAAGACACCTTTTATTACGCCCATATTTGATATCCTTTGTTACCCAACCGGCCATTGTTTTTCGTGGTTGGTTGGGTAACTTTATATCATAACAGTTTATAGAGGTAAATGATTTAATTTAAGACTTGAGAATTCAAGATCATTGCCGATGCCGTAGATGCAAAGGAAAAACGTTAACGCTGGCTCAAGCATCAAATCAAACAGATGAAAATCCTACAGCCTTTTCAGGAGGACATAAGAACCCGTAAACTCATCAACCACCTTTGGTGGCCTCTTCACTAACGAGTTCTTATGTGCTTGCGCTCCCAACCCTTCGACTCGTCACTCCATTCCTCGCTCAGGGCAGGTGGAAATCGTAGCAACTGCATGAGCTGCGGTTGTGAACGCAAACGCAGCGAATAGCAGTTGCTATCTCGACGAAAGTCGGGGAACCCCTGCTTCAGCTCCCGACATCCGCATCATTTTTTCTTTGAAAAAATGATTTGCGGTGTCGAGGAC
>CAZHVX010000028.1:0-17806 GCA_964536295.1 uncultured Pseudomonadota bacterium | reverse complement strand
TAATTAATGAAGATATTTCATATACAGAGTTTGTCGCCATTTTGGGATAGCTTTTTTTCTTATAGGCCTCCCGTCCCTCTGGATCCAAGGTAGATTTTGTCCAGTCTTTGTTTGTTTCTTTTATGAAAAAACGAAGGGGTGTATATTTTACGGAGGGTATAATTATTTTTTCCATAAAATGTCCCAAAAAAAGTGGCGTGCTGATTAAAACTAGAGCGGGGATCTTATCTTTAAATTCCAACGCAAGTTTCATTGAAAGCAATGTTCCCAGCGAAATACCAATTGGAAAAATTTGGTCGTACTCGTCTAGTAGATTTAAGAAGTCATCTTTAACGCTTTTGTACCAATCGTAACGCGTTGATTTTGCAAAGTTTTCCATGTTTGTGCCGTGTCCGGCGATTAGTGGCGTGTAGATATCAAACCCAGCCTTTTTCAGGGGAGAGTGCAGACTTTGGGTTATTGCAGGGGTTGCCGACAATCCATGGATAATGAAGCAAGCCTTTTTCATATCAGAAATCTAGCATATAAAAAGGAATTTGACAAATAACCTCTCATGTCCTAGCTTTGCGGCGAATGATGGATTTGGAACAAATATGTCTTCCGATAAGAAGTCAGCTACAGCGTGTTGATGACGAGATATTAGCTTTGTCTGCCACCGATCTTTCGATTATAAACGAGATAATGAGATATGTAATCAATAGTGGCGGCAAACGACTTAGACCCACGTTAACGCTTTTGTCAGCGGAACTTGCCGGATACAAGGGCGAAAAGATCATAAAAATTGCGGCCGCCATGGAAATGATCCATTCGGTGAGCTTGATGCACGACGACGTTATAGACAATGCTAATGTTCGACGTGGAAAACCATCGGCCAATGCCAAATGGGGAAACCAAATCAGCGTATTGGTCGGTGATTTTTTCTGGTGCAAGGCAAGCGATGTGTTTATCAGGCTTGGTCATGATAAGATTCTACAGATTGTTGGAGATACAATAACCGCCACCACTAAAGGGGAAATCCTTGATGTGACAAAGGGGAACAGCCATTCTATCACAGAAGAAGAGTACCTTAAAATAATTCAATATAAAACGGCCGTTCTTTTATCGGCATGTTGTCATATCGGGGCGGTGATAGCTGATGTTCCTGAGATATTTGAGACGGCCCTGAAGGATTATGGTTATAATCTTGGAATGGCATTTCAACTTTCAGATGATGTTTTGGATTATACTTCTGATGAGTTTGAGTCTGGAAAGTTGTCAGGGATTGATTTGAGGGAAGGGAAAATCACTCTTCCATTGATTGTTGCACTATCCAGATGTAATGGGAATGAATATAGGATTATAAAAAATTCTATTTTAGCTGACAAAGTTGATACCGATCTTTTTAATGGTACACTTCAAATAATAAAAAAATATGATGGATTGGATTACGCAAGAAACGCTGTCTCAAAATATTCTGATAAAGCCAAAGATGCTTTAGCTTCATTTAAAATGTCCATAAGCAAAGAATCCCTCCTTTCCCTTGCCGAATACGTTGTTAATAGATGTTCTTAAAAAAGTGAATGTATGGGTGTCCTCTTTGGCCAAAAAGTGTCCAGTCATGCACATCATAGACGTCAGGTAAGGGCCCAGGATATTTCATCAAACCAAAAAACCCACTAATTTCAAAGACAACGGTTTTTTTTCATAGAAAAATCTACTTGGCACAATACTTGAAGTATCTCCTTTTGTCGCGCGGCAAAATGAAAGGAGATTGTAATGACTGAAACAAATGTCAACATGAAGGATATCTACCAGATAATAGAAAGAGGCGAAGGGCAACGTCCATTGTGGACAAGGATAGGTGTGGCCTTCGTTAACAAGGACTCTTCTCTAAATCTATTTCTGGATAGTGTTCCATTGAATGGAAAGCTTCATGTAAGGGATCGAAAACCAAAAACAAAGGAGAACAATTATGAAAACGCTAGTTAGACTTGTTTGCTTAATTGCTGTGATATGTATTTCTTTTACAGCGATGGCCAAATCCGAAACAACCTTAACCGGGGTGGTTAATATTAATGCGGCTACAGTCGAGCAACTGTCGATGTTGCCCGGCGTTGGTAAATCCAAAGCCGAAGCGATCATTGAATATAGAACCTCAAATCCATTCAAAAAGGTTGAAGAGTTAATGAATATCAGAGGCATTGGATCAAAACTCTTAGAAAGTATAGCTCCATATGCTGCAGTAAGTGGACAGACAACGGCGAAATTTGAAAAGGTTGATGAAGGTAATAAAAAGACATCTAAAGTCTCAAGCTAATATTTAGGTGGTTCTATCTACATTGCTCGGGTGGAAAATTGGCCCAACATTCACCTCCTCGGTATGTTGGGCCTCCGCCTATAAAAAACACTAGTGCTTCGACTCGCAAATTTTAACACTAGACGAAGGCTATTTCCAGCGGATCAGTTCTTAGGCTCATTTCCCTTCCAATTTGAAGTGTGTAAAATGGTTCGCAGTGTCCAGTTGGGAAATTGTAAATTATTGGGCAGGTGAGATCATTTAGAGACAAATCCAGTATATGATTTAAATCAAACTTTTCATCATCTTTTGGCGTGAGAGATCCGATAATGATCCCACTTACCTTTTCTAATTTATTTGAATTTTTCAATTGGGTAAGTAGCCTATCTATTACATATGCCTTTTCTCCAGTATCTTCTATTAAAAGAATTTTGTCTGTAAAATCAATATTATATGGCGTTCCTATACTTGAATTGATCATGGAAAGGCACCCGCCAACTAATTTGCCACGGGCCGAACCTTCTTTAAAAACCTTTATTGTTGATTTGTTTAATTTTTGAAGCGTGTTTTTGTTCGATATCGCATTCATTAAGCTTTCAATTGTTTCGGGGTGAGCTGTTTTTCCCAATTGGGTTATTACCGGACCATAAAAAACTGGGGAAGCCGTCTTTGTGCTTAAAAAATTTAATAATGGTGTTAAATCTGAAAAACCAATGGTTGTTTTCGGATTATTTTTGATAACATTGATATCGAGCAATGGTAGTGTCCTCTGAGAGCCGTATCCCCCGCGGGCAAACATTATAATGTTTATATCTGGTTTTTCATAGAGTTCTAAAAGCTCCTCTGTGCGGCGTTTGTCACTGCCGGCAAGAAAAAGTTTTTGATCGAAGATGTCTTCTCTAAAATATACCTCAAAACCTAGGGAGATGAGGTGTTGAACGCCAGAGAGGAAGAGCTCCCTATCAAATGGCGAAGAAAGCGCCGCTACTCCAATTTTCATATTTTTAGATTGAACTTCCATGCCAGCTATTATAGACAGATATTCTTTTTTAAGCAAGAATGTGTTTATATTATTGCAAATGTAAATGGGTACCTAAATGACAGTTCAATATGGTTTTAGTTTTGAAACAGAAAGCGATAAAGAATCTTTGAAGAAGAATCTTTCGCGTTTTTTTTCTCAGCCAATTGATTTGACCGTTACAAATAATACGTCGACATATTTAACCGCAACAGAGGGAAAAAGAGGCGTTATTAACCTTCGGTTGCATAAGATGTTTTTAGACGCAAATGCAGATGTATTGCGTGCGATTTCAGGCTATGTTCAAAATAAAAACAGAAAGGCATCGAAAGTTTTGGATAACTATATAGATGCACACAAACACACTATTATTCGTTCACAAAAAAGCACAAGACATTTTTTAACAGAGGGAAGATGGCTTGATCTGCAGGAAATGTACGATACCTTAAATAGAATATATTTTAACAATAGGTTGAATCTTAAAATAACATGGGGGCAGGCCCCAAAAAAGAAGAGAAGACGCCATATTCAATTGGGAAGCTTTTCCGAGGGCGAACAGCTTATTACCATCCATCCTCACCTAGATCAGGCCTTTGTGCCAAAATTTGTCGTTGAAGTGGTTGTGTATCACGAAATGTGTCATGCTGTTGTAAAAACTCCACGTGGTGATTCGGGGAGAAGGTTAATACATACGGATGAGTTTAGTGCTCTTGAAAAGAAATATGATAAATATAGTGAAGCTAAAGAGTGGGAGAAAAAAAATATATCTAAGTTAATTAAAGGTCCGTCAAAAAATTACATCCGATCGCTTTTGAGGATATAAATATTCCTCAAATAAATTTCACACATAATCAAGGTGAGTTTTGACCCCGCATAAAAAATGGGAAATGCAGATAGGTGGTGGGTTAGATGGACCGAAAGGTAGAATAGAAAAGCAAAAACAAAAAGCACCTATAAAACAATCATTTACGGGCCATCCCAAGTATTTACTTTCAATTATGCGCCCAATCCTCCAATATATAGATGCTTTTTTGGTGCGTCAAAAAACTCAAAAAAATCGAAAAAACCCCGTTATTTCAATGATTTACAAGTAATATAGCTTGACGTTGAAAAAGTGATACTCTAACATCCAAAAGGTGGGAGAAAGTGGGATATAAAACCTAACTAATCTGCATTTCTCACAGAGCGCTAATGTATTCTGTGAGAAATACACTTTTTGTGCTGTGTAGCACAAAAAGTTTCGACTCGTTGCTTTCGCACCTCGCTCAAGATTAGCCCTGAGCGAATTCGCCTGAAAGGCGGATGAGTCGAAGCCTGAAGGGCGGATTTCGAACCGACTGGTGAGAGATCCGGGCTAATTGGGATTCTTATGTTTAGAGGAAGATACGAGCATAGCATAGATTCTAAGGGGCGTCTATCAATACCATCAAAGTTTCGTGAAATACTATCGGCAAGCTTTGATGAAAAATTAGTTGTTACTAATTTCGATGGATGCCTTTGGGCTTATCCAACTGCAGAGTGGCAATTGTTGGAAGAAAAGATTTCAAAGCTTCCTCAATTTAAAGAAGAGGTAAAGGCCTTGCAAAGGGTTTTTGTTTCAGCTGCCTCCGAATGTCCGATTGACAGGTCAGGCCGAATATTAATTCCACCAACGTTAAGAGAGTATGCTGCAATAGACAATGAAGTTATCTTGGTGGGGATGACAAAGCGTATTGAGATTTGGTCGACAGAGAGATGGAAAACGGTTTTTGATGACGCGCAGGATAAGCTTAGGGGCTTGGGTGATGCATTGGCGGATCTTGGGCTCTAGTGCTTGTACAATTTAATTTTTAATGGTTTCACCACTAAAAATTAAATTGTACAAGCATTAGTAAAATTTCTGTAGTGAATATTAACAGGAAAAATGAGCATGTATCATACGCCGGTAATGGTGGAGAGAGTACTGAAATTTTTGGAGTGCAAGAGTGGCGGAATTTATGTTGATGCAACCTTAGGCGGCGGCGGCCATTCGTTGGAGATTTTGAAAAAAATCGGCAATTCAGGAAAATTAGTTGGAATAGATAGAGATGAAGAGGCAATAGAAGAATCGAAAAAACGATTAAAAAAATACAGTGCAAAAGTAGAATTTGTTCATAGTGAGTTTTCGGATATTGCGGGAGTTCTTTCTAAACTAAATATTGGAGCTGTAGATGGAATGTTGGCAGACCTCGGTATCTCCAGCCATCAAGTCGACGACGTTACGAGGGGTTTTAGCTTCAAGGGAAACCTAGAACTTGATATGAGAATGAATAGAGAACAAGACCTCGATGCTAGAAAAGTTGTCAATTCCCTTGGTGAAAAAGAATTAGCTGATTTGATATACAAATATGGGGAAGAAAGACATTCAAGAAAGATTGCTAGGAACATTGTTTTGCATCGAAGAAAAAAAGGCGCAATATCTACTTCTCAGGATTTGGTAAAAATTATTTTAGAATCTGTTCCAGGAAGAAAAACAAAAATTCATCCAGCTACAAAAACATTTCAGGCAATTAGGATTTTTGTAAATGATGAATTGGGGGCCTTGGAAAGATTTGTCAAGTCTGCGCCGAAATTTTTAAATAAAAATGGGGTGCTGGTTATAATAAGTTACCATTCCTTAGAAGATAGGATAGTAAAGAATGCATTCAGAGAATTAAAAAAGAGCGGGGATTGGGATCTGATTACCAAAAAACCTCATGCAGCATCCGAGGAAGAAATTAGAAATAACCCAAGGGCTAGAAGCGCGAAGCTTAGGGCGATCAAGAGGAAAAAGTGATGGGGTTAAGCAAAGACAGGTTGTCACGGCCTAAGATTGTTAGAAAGCAGAAGATCGGTGACAAAGAAAAACAGGCGAATCGTAGATGGGCAACTAGGGTTTTGTGGTTTGTTGTTGTTGTGGCCATTCTATCTCTTTTTCTTGTGTGGGTTAGGATAAAGGTTATTCAGATGAGTTATCAAATAACTGAGCTGAAGGAAAAAAACGCAGAGTTAACACAAAAGATGAATGAAATGGATTTGAAAGTGGCTAAGCTGAAATCTCCGCAACGTTTAGAGGATGTCGCTAGAACAGAGATAGGTATGCATCCTCCTGGTGAAAAAGAAAACGTTTTTGTAAAAGAGACAGATTCCGGTGGGGTTGTTGTCGTTGATCCGGAGGATAAGGAATAAATGGAGCGAAGTTTTAATAATAAGATCGACAAAGAAGAAAAGAAAATGCAGGTAAAGATTTTTAGCATTGGTTTGTTTCTTTTTGTGTTGCTTTTTGTCGTTTTGATTCGCGGAATTTATCTTCATTCAGAGGGTAACGAAAAAGTTGCCGCCCTTGCAAACCGTCAATATAGATCATCTGATGCAGTTTCTTTAAGAAGAGGAAAAATTCTGGACATGAAGGGGCGGGAATTGGCAATTAGTGTTCCGGTTTATTCGGTGTTTGCAAACCCAAAGGTTATGGAAGATAAAAAAAATACTGCTACACAACTTAGTAAGTATCTTTCAATATCCAAAACCGACATCGAAGCGAAACTGAAGCAAAATAAAAGTTTTGTTTGGCTTGAAAGAAGAATATACGAAAAGACAGCAGATCGCATTAAGGATCTGAACTTAAAGGGAATAGATCTTTTAAGGGAGGGTAAGAGGTTTTATCCAAACGATGATCTTGCCTCACACGTATTGGGCGCTGTTGGGTATGATTCGCAGGCGTTGGGTGGAATTGAAATTGTTTATGATAAATATCTAAGAAGTCAGTATACCCCCGAGACTTATGAAAAGGACGCGCGAGGCAAAAAGTATTATATTCCAAGGGACTTTGAAGAACAAAGTGATATCGGAGATGTTTATCTAACGATTGATAAGACCATACAGTTTATTGCCGAAAAAGAGCTCAAAAAAACGGTTGAGCGTTGGAATGCAAAGGGTGGTGTTGTTGTTGTTTTGGACCCATACACAGGTGAAATTTTAGCGATGGCAAACTACCCAACCTTTAATCCAAATCATTATTCAAATTATGATTTCAAGTATTGGCGCAATAGGGTGGTAACCGATGTTTTTGAGCCGGGGTCCACTTTTAAGGTTGTTCTTGCGGCAAGTGCTTTGGAGGCCGGCGTAGTAAGGAAAAATCAAAAATTTTATTGTGAAGAAGGGCATCTAAAAGTCGGCAGGAAGGTTATCCATGATACGCATCCATATGCCGATTTGACATTGTCGGAGATAGTTAAACTTTCAAGTAATATCGGCATGTATAAAATAAGTCAGCTTGTGGAAAGGGATTTATTTTATGCAACTATAAGAAGTTTTGGCTTTGGACAAAAAAGTGGAATTGATTTTCCGGGTGAGGGCGCCGGGCTGGTTAGTTTGCCAAGTGAGTGGTCGGAGCTTCAATACAGCAATATATCCTTTGGTCAGGGAATAGCTGTAACACCGTTGCAGCTGGCAAATGCTTTCGCTGCTATTGCAAATGGCGGGCGATTGATGAAGCCACATTTGGTCAAAAGGATTATCAACCACACAGGCAGTGTCGTTTATGAAGCTCAGCATACGGTGTTAAGTGAGCCTGTAAGTCTAGGAGTTTCCCGCGAATTGATAAAGATACTGGAGGGCGTGGTTGAAGATGGGACTGGAAGGTTAGCCGAAAGCCAAAAATATCATGTTGCTGGCAAAACAGGAACTGCCCAGAAGGCCGATCAGATAACTGGGGGTTACTCTGAAAAATATTGGGCATCTTTTGTTGGATTCGCGCCAAGCGAAAATCCAAGATTGGTTGTCCTAGTAGCAATTGATGAGCCAAATGGAAATAATTACGGTGGTGTTGTGTCAGCCCCGGTATTTAAAAATATTATGGTCGAGAGTTTGCAATATTTGTCAGTTCCTCACAGCGGTGGCAGTAACGAAAAAGAATATTATGTTGGCAAAGACGCAGAAGACCCCTTTGCAGGCTTGAGGAAAAATAAACAGGTTCCTCGTTTTGGAGAAGCGGGCGAAGATAAATTTATTGTGCCGAATTTGAAGGGTTTGACCATGAGAGAGGTGCTGCAGGCTATTGGAAAAACAGATGTGGGAATAAGATTTCATGGAAGCGGCATAGCTTTTAAACAATCGGTTTCGCCAGGTGAGGTTATTAAAAAAGGACAGAAATTAGTAATTAACTTTGAGTCGTAGTATGATGCTAAATGAATTGATAGGAAATATTGAAGTTGATTTTATAAAGGGCAATGTCAAAAAAGATATTGTAAACATCGCCTATAATTCATCGACAGTTGGTAGTGATTGGTGTTTTGTCGCGGTTTCAGGTTTAAAGGCAGACGGACACGATTTTATTGACGATGCAGTCGCCAGAGGCGCAACTGCCATTGTCAGCGAGTTTAAAGTTGATTTACCAGAACATGTTGCCAGCGTTGTTGTTAAAGACACAAGGATTGCGTTGGCAAGAATTTCGGCAAATTATTTTAACAATCCTTCATTGGGGATGCGGCTTGTAGGCGTTACTGGAACCAATGGCAAAACAACTATCACCTATCTCTTGGAGTCGATTTTACAAAAATCGAAATCTGAACCGGGGGTAATTGGTACAGTTAACTATCGTTATGGTGGAGGAAATTGGCCAGCTCAACATACCACGCCAGAATCATATGAGCTGCAAAAGCTTTTAAGACGTATGGCTGATTCTGAAGTAACTGATGTTGTCATGGAGGTTTCCTCGCATGCCATCGACATGGAACGTATAGTCGGTTGTCATTTTGATGGAGCGATATTCACCAACCTTTCAACTGAACATTTAGATTACCATGGAGATATTGAATCTTATTTTGCAACCAAAGCCAGGTTATTTGAAGAGTGTTTAATGGTTAGCGAAAAAAAGAACGTGTGGGCGGTGATTAATTGGGATGATCCAAGGGGGAAAGCTTTGGTGGGAGGAGTTGCCTGTCCAGTTTTTAAATACGGCTTGTTGGAGAATTCCGATGTTTATACAAAAAACATCAGAAGTTCGATGGATGGTATAGAAATGGACGTTGTAACGCCAATCGGAACATTTTCCTGTTCATCAAGGTTGATAGGCACATTCAATGCCTACAATATTTTAGCTGCAGTTGCTGCAGCCGTTGCCATGGGTGTTGAGTTGAGTGAAATAAAAGAAGGTATTGAAAGTGTTTCCAATGTTCCTGGAAGAATGGAGTATATAGAAAACAATAGGGGCATATATGCATTTGTTGATTATGCACATACTCCAGATGCGTTAGAGAATGTTTTATCTAGCATTCAAAAAATAGCTTCTAAAAAAATAATAACGGTTTTTGGTTGTGGTGGTGATCGGGACCAATCAAAAAGGTCTCTGATGGGGGCGGCGGTTTCAAAGATAAGCAATATCACGATAGTTACCTCTGATAACCCAAGGACCGAAGAACCTAATTTGATAATTAAGGAGATAATAAAGGGTGTGGTCCCTATTGCCAAAGAGTTTTCACCGGAAGACCAGAGTGGATATTTGATCATCCCCGATAGATATGAGGCAATAAATAAGGCGCTGGGCTTAGCTGAGGCCGGGGATGTTGTTTTGATCGCAGGAAAGGGCCATGAGGATTACCAAATTGTAGGAACGATAAGGAAAAAGTTTGATGATCGAGAGGTTGTCAGAGAGATTTTAAATAGAATTTAATATGAAATTAACGATAGACGAAATATTGAAGGCCATTAATGGTGAACTTATTCAAAGGGTTAATAAAACCTGTTTTGATGGTGTGTCCATTGATAGCCGAACTGTAAAAAACAATGAGGTTTTCTTTGCCATAAAAGGACCCCATTTTGATGGCCATAATTTTGTGAAAAATGCGGTTGAAAAAGGAGCTTCATGTATCGTTGTTGATTCCAACGTCAATCTCCCTTCCGATCTTTGTGTCGTGAAGGTTGAAGATTCTCTTTTTGCGTTAGGTGAGTTGGCAAAGTGGTGGAGACTAAAGTTTAATATTCCATGCATTGCCATAACTGGGAGCAACGGAAAAACAACCACAAAAGAGATGATAGCCTCGATTGTTGGGATTAAGAACAATGTTTTAAAAACGGAGGGTAATTTTAATAATTTAATTGGTCTACCACTGACAATCTTTCGTTGGCGGCCGGAACATCACGTTGCAGTTATTGAAATGGGAATGAATGCCTTGGGTGAAATTGCAAGATTAACAGAAATTTGTAATCCAAATGTTGGAATAATAACTAATGTCAATGCGGCACACCTGGAAAAGTTGGGGACTATAGATAAGGTTGCAGAAGCCAAGGGCGAACTTTTTAAAGTAATGCGCAAAGACGGGGTGGTCATCGTCAACAATGAAGATAAATGGATTTTAAAGTTGGCCGGTGATTATGCAGGCAAAAAAATCACATTTGGTATGAAAAATAATTCCGATGTGCGATTTGGATACATGGAAAGCCAGGGGTTGGATGGTGTTAGTTTGATTGTTTATATAAGAGATGAAGAGAGGAAGCTAAACTTGCCTGTTCCTGGAAGTCACAATGTGATGAATGCCCTAGCTGCCGCCGCCGCAGCTTGTGCATTGGGAATCGATACGGATGATATCATAAGTGGTCTTCAAACTTTCAAGCCCCTGTCGATGAGGATGGAACGTATGCAGCTTGCAAATGGTGTGCAATTAGTTAGCGATTGCTACAATGCCAATCCAACTTCAATGAAAGAGGCCTTTAGAACAGTATCTGGGTTTAAACGTGCCGGGCGATTTGTTGCAATGTTGGGGGATATGTTTGAATTGGGTGATAGCGCAGAGGAGTTGCATAGGCAAGTTGGTAGGGATGTTTCAGCGTTTGGCGTTGATAAGCTTTTTGTCATAGGTGATTGTGCAAAGAAAATTGCAGAAGGCGCATATGAAAAAGGTATGAATGGAAGTAGTATTTTTGTGGCTTCGAATGTTGATGAAGCCCAGGAAAAGCTTTTCGATGAACTAAAATCTGGAGATATACTTTTGGTCAAGGGCTCTCGTGGAATGAAAATGGAAAGAATTGTTGAATATTTAAAATACAAAATAGGGATTTAGTATGTTTTATCACTTTTTATATCCGTTACATACGTACTTTATCGGGTTCAATGTGTTTCGTTATATCACATTTAGAACCATCGCGGCATTATTTACAGGAATGCTTATATACTTTGTGTTCGGAAAATTATTTATTTCATATTTATGTAAAAAACAGTTTTGGCAAACACTTTTGGAATATGTTCCAATTGCGCATCATACGGGAAAACGGCAGATTCCAACTATGGGGGGCGTTCTTCTTTGGGTATCAGTATTTGCTTCAACCATACTTTGGGGCAAATTGGATAACGTGTACGTTTTATTGGTTATGGCAGTCACATTTGCAATGTGTTTGGTGGGATTTTTGGACGATTATAGAAAAGTAATTTTAAAAGATGCTCATGGATTACGCGCAAGATTTAAATTTCCACTTCAGGTTCTGGTTGCAACGATGGGGATGCTTTTTCTTTTCGACGGATTGCATTTCGACGGGCATTTAACGATCCCATTTTTTAAAGAAATTTTTCCTCAACTGGGTTGGTGGTATATTCCATTTGGAATTTTTGTGATAGTTGGTGCCGCGAATGCGGTTAATCTAACGGATGGGCTCGATGGCTTGGTTACAGGTCCGTCCATAATGGCATATTTAAGTTACGCGGTGTTGGCATATTTAGCCGGGCATATTGCATTGGCTGATTACTTAAATATCCCGTATATAAGTGGAACCGGTGAGTTAACAGTGTTTTGCGGTGCGGTTGTAGGTGCCTGTATTGGATTTTTATGGTTCAACTCTCATCCCGCTGAAATATTTATGGGCGATGTTGGTTCTCTGCCCTTAGGCGCGGCGCTTGGCACCATAGCAATAATTACAAAGAATGAGCTTTTGTTGGTGATAATTGGAGGGATTTTTGTGTTAGAGACGATTTCCGTGATCGTTCAGGTGATTTCATATCAATTAACCGGAAAACGTGTTTTTAGAATGGCTCCGATTCATCATCACTTTGAATTAAAGGGTTGGCCGGAATCGAAGGTTATTATTCGTTTTTGGATAATAGCGCTAATTTTGGCCTTGGTAGCATTGTCCACATTGAAATTGAGGTAAGATTTCGTCGATCGTCATTCGTCGATCGTCGTTCGTGATTTGTACATTTATAATAAAGTACCAACAACGAACAACGAACGACGAACGACGAACAACGAACGACGAATATGTACGATTTAAAAGATAAGGACGTTTTAATAGTAGGATTAGGAAGATCTGGGGCTGCAGCGGCTAGATATTGCGCTCAAAGAAAAGCGAACGTTATTGTTACTGATGCAAAGACTGCAGACGATTTGAAGGAAAAAATTAGAGAATTAAAAGATTTTGATGTTGAGTATAAACTTGGGGTGGATCTTAACGAATCGCTCTTTGAAAATAAAAAAATGGTAATTGTGAGTCCAGGAGTTCGTCTTGCTTCACCTTTACTGCAAAATGTAAAAAGTCGTGGTGTCCCGGTTATTTGTGAAATGGATCTGGCATTATCGGAGATCAATGTCCCAGTGATTGGCATAACCGGAACGAATGGAAAAAGCACTACAACTTCCTTGATAGGGCATCTTATTAATTCAAGTGGCTTGAAGGCCTGTGTTGCCGGAAATATTGGGATTCCTCTTCTTGATAAAATTGAAGAAGCAAAAACGGCAGATTATGTGGTTTTGGAGCTTAGTAGTTTTCAGCTGGAATCGATCCCTTCACTAAAAACAAAGGTTGCGGTTTGGTTGAATGTAACCCCTGATCATTTGGATTGGCACAAGGACCTTGAAGAATACGCCCAAGCGAAGGCGAAGATAGTAAAGTCTGTAACGAATACTGGCTGGTGTGTTTACAGCTTGGATGACCAAATTGTGATGAACCATGTGGAAAAATTTAACTGCAATAAGGTTGGTTTTAGTTTGAAAAAGAAACTTAAAAAAGGTGCGTACTTAGATAACGAAGATATTGTGATTTGTCTTTCAAATGGGGGAGTAGATAAAATCAGCCTGGGCAACTACAGCTTAGTGGGGCTTCACAATAAGGAGAACGCGTTGGCTTCTATTTTAACCGCAAAGCTCATAGGCTTGAATAGCTTTGATATTGAAAGGGCGCTAAAGAGTTTCGAAGGATTAAAACATAGACTGCAATTTGTTCGCGATATTGATGGTGTTAAATATTTTAATGATTCAAAGGGTACGAATATCGGAGCTGTCATTATGTCGCTAGCTGGTTTTGATAGAGATGTTGTTTTGATACTTGGAGGGCAGTCCAAAAATGTGAGTTTTAAGGAATTGAGAGATCACGTTAAAAATAAGGTCAAGGCTTTGATCCTGATTGGTGAGGCAAAGGATGAAATAAGGTCTGACTTAGATGGTGCGGCCAAGATGTACAACGCAAATGATATGGCAGAAGCGGTGAAGCTTTCCAAAGAGATAACCAGTAGTGGAGATACAGTCTTGCTTTCGCCTGCATGTGCCAGTTTTGATATGTTTAAAAATTATGCCCACAGGGGGGACGTTTTCGTTGAATTAGTTAATGGGTTATAGGATGAATGAACAAAGTGTAGTAAAAAGACATATTGATTATACGATGCTTCTTGCCGTAGTTGGCCTCATTGTTTTGGGGATAGTGATGATCTATTCGGCATCTGCGGTTTTTGCCCAAGAGAAGATCGGTGACAGCTATTTTTTTCTAAAAAAAACGTTGCTTTTTGCTGCCCTTGGCTTTGGTCTTATGTTCGGAGCAACTAGGCTACCCTATGATTGGTACAAGAAGAAAAGTTACTGGATTTTGGGCGGATCGATTGTATTGCTACTGTTGGTTATTTTTAGCCCACTTGGCATTACGATCGGTGGGGCTAGGAGATGGTTGAGGGTCGGAATTTTTTCCTTTCAGCCATCAGAATTTGCAAAGTTGGCCTTGGTTGTTTTTCTGGCCTATTCTTTGGAAAAGAAAATAGGAAAGATAAAAACATTTACATTGGGTTTTTTATTTCACTCAATCGTTTGCATGATTTTTATTGGTTTAGTTTTCTTTCAAAAAGATTTTGGCGCGGCCTTTGTGTTGGGATCTATTGCATGGCTTATGATGTTTACGGCAGGAGTTCGATGGATCTATTTGTTTGCAATGTTTTTGACGGCTTTGCCGATAATTTATTATTCTGTGTTGTCGGTTGGATATAGAAAACAGAGGATTTTGTCGTTTTTGAACCCGTGGGAGGATCAATACGGGTCAGGTTTTCAAATGATTCAATCATTTGTTGCATTTAGTGAGGGCGGTTTCTTTGGTAAGGGCTTGGGGGATGGAAGGCAAAAGTTATTTTATCTTCCAGAGGCTCATACGGATTTTATCTTTTCGGTTATAGGTGAAGAGCTGGGGCTTATAGGGGTTGTTGCAGTGATATTGCTTTTTACACTTTTTATTTACAGGGGGACATTAACAGCAATTAAAGCGCCCGACAAATTTGGCAAGTTTTTAGCAATAGGCATAACATTAATTGTAGGTTTGCAGGCTATCTTGAACTTTGGGGTTGTAATGGGTCTACTTCCAACTAAGGGAATGGTTCTTCCATTCATAAGTTACGGAGGATCCGCACTTTTGGTTTCAATGCTAGCAAGTGGAATTTTGCTGAATATTTCGTCTTACAGAAAGGTTGTATGGTAAAGGTTGTAATAGCAGGTGGAGGCACAGGGGGGCATTTCTTTCCAGGGTTGGCAGTTGCTCAAACGTGGAAAGAAAGAGACCGGGATGCCCAAGTTGTTTTTGTCGGAACATCTAAAGGAATTGAGGCTAGGTATGTTCCCAAAACGCAATTTGATTTGGAATTAATGGATGCCCCAGCGTTGAAGGGAAAAGGCCTACTGGGTGTAGCGAAGGGCCTTTTCAAAATGCCCTTTGCGCTACTGGAAGCCCTAAACCTTTTGAAAAAGATAGGCCCTGATTTGATTTTGGGGGTTGGGGGGTATGCCTCCGGACCGATAGCCCTTGTTTCGTGGCTTTCAGGGATTCCGGTATTTGTGATGGAACAAAATGCTCATCCTGGTATGGCAAACAGAGTTCTTGGAAAATTTGCAAAAAAGGTTTTTATAACTTTTCCAGAAAGTGAAGCCTATTTTCCAAAGAAAAAGGTGGTGTTATCCGGAAATCCTGTACGTGCAGTTATGAAGGGGGTTCGGGAACTCAGGATTGATAAAGATAAATATGTAATTCTTTGTTTTGGTGGTTCACAGGGTGCCTTGACCATAAATGGGGGAGTGGTTGAGAGTTTGAAATATCTGGATGAAATAAAGAATAAGCTTCACTTTATTCACCAGATTGGCAGGAACCAGAATTTAGAAGATGTGAAGCGTGCATATAGTGAAGCAGGAATTAGCGCAGAGGTTTTGGAGTTTATTGATAATATGGAGGAAAAGTATTCGGCTGCAAGTTTGGTGATATCAAGGGCTGGAGCGACAACCCTTTCGGAGCTAACTATGACGGGTCGTCCGGCGATATTGATTCCCTTTCTGCATGCAACAGATGACCACCAAACGAAGAACGCAAAATGGATTGCAGCTCAAGGCGGCGCGATAGTTATCAACGAAAAGGATTTAACAGGTGAACTTTTGGCTCGGCAAATTAAAACACTGTTTTCGGATGAAACAAGCCTAAAGCAAATGGCGACAACGATGAAAAAGATGTCAACGCCGCAAGCGGCCGATTTAATAATAGATGAATGCTGTAAGTATATTGGTGAGGCTAATGTTTAAAAAGATTCAACATATACATTTCATCGGAATAGGTGGAATCGGAATGAGCGGAATTGCCGAGGTTCTGTTGACGCTGGGATATAAGGTGAGCGGTTCCGATCTGAAACCCACTAATATAACGAAGAAACTTAAAAAGCGTGGCGCGAAGATATGCTACGGGCATAATGCAAAGAATGTTGGTGATGTGCATGTGGTTGTTAGATCATCAGCCGTAAAGGATAACAACCCTGAGGTTAGGGAAGCCAACAAAAGAGGAATTATTGTAATTCCAAGGGCGGAAATGTTGGCCGAACTAATGAGATTAAAATACAGCCTTGTAGTTGCGGGGACTCATGGAAAGACAACAACAACTTCGATGCTTGCTCATGTTTTGGCAAAGGTGGGCTTGGACCCAACTGTAATTGTCGGTGGAAAAGTTAATGCCTTTCGATCAAATTCTCGGCTTGGAAAAAGCGAGTTTATGGTAGCAGAGGCAGATGAGTCAGACAGGTCCTTTTTAAAATTAACGCCGACTATTGCGGTAATTACAAATATTGATCCGGAGCATATGGAAAGCTACAAGGATTTTGATGATGTCAGGAATGCGTATGTTTCATACGCAAATAAGGTTCCATTCTATGGGGCCGTGATTGCGTGCGCTGATCATAAAGAAGTGAAAAAGGTTATTCCCAGGATCGAGAGAAGGGTTGTGACTTATGGTATCAAATCAGATGATTTGAACTGGCAGGCCAAAAACATAAGACACATGGGAAGAAAAATGGTTTTTGACCTTTATCATAATAATGAAATGTTGAGTGAAGCCCAAGTGTCGATACCCGGAGAACACAATGTTTTAAATTCACTTGCCACAATAGCTGCGGCTAATGAATTAGATGTGGGATTCAAAGGCGCAGTTGGGGCATTGAAGAGTTTTAAAGGAATACAAAGAAGGTTTACACAGGTTGGAAGATCAGAAAGCCCGATTATAATAGATGATTATGCGCATCACCCCGTTGAGATAAAGAGCACAATCTCGGCGGCTAAAAAAGGATGGCCAGATAGACGTGTTGTGGTTGTCATGCAGCCACATAGATATTCCAGATTGAAATCGCTTTTCAATGATTTTGTAAGTTGCTTTAGCGATGCCGACAAACTTTTCATAACAGAGGTCTACCCTGCGGGTGAAAAAAAGATAGATGGAGTGACGGGAGAAAAAATGGCCAGGGCGGTAGAAAAATTGAATGGAAAAAGTGTAACGTATATTCCCT
The DNA here is from genome assembly GCA_964536295.1 of uncultured Pseudomonadota bacterium. Classification (GTDB taxonomy): domain Bacteria; phylum UBA10199; class UBA10199; order CAZHVX01; family CAZHVX01; genus CAZHVX01. The sequence continues at coordinate 469 of CAZHVX010000028.1, read as the reverse complement.
CCACAGGAAAAACCCTTGGTGTTTTGAAGGGAGAGGTTAAAGAAGATGACATAATTCTTTTTCTAGGTGCCGGGGATATTTGGAAGGTAGCTAGAGACTTCGCTAAGCTAAAGGAACGATAACTATTACAGTGAATTCCCCCTCCCTTGAGGCCCGCCTTGACGAGCAGGGCGAGGCAGGGGAGGGGATTAAGGGCGTAAAGCCCCGAGGGGGCCACGCCCCTTTACGGGGGAGGGTGATACTTTAATTGACGCCACCCCCACCTAGCCTCCCCCTTTCCGCCAAAGGCGAATCAGCCTCTGGCTGAAGGGGGAGGTAGGCTAAGGTTGAAAATAATTATAGGGGAGATTAAGGAACGAAAACTATTTGAGGGTGATAATGTAGTTGTTGCCACCCCCACCTAGCCTCCCCCTTAGGGGGAGGTAGGCTAAGGTTAAAAACTATTATAGGAAAGTAAGATGAGTAGTTG
>CAZHVX010000027.1:13546-18179 GCA_964536295.1 uncultured Pseudomonadota bacterium | reverse complement strand
CTCTCCCCCAAGGGGAGAGGAACTTTGACCCAATTGTGACACAGCCTGATTGCGCCCCAAATGCTCATCAGGGGCCAAAATCGTGGGTAGCAGGGAACTAAAATGCTCTTTTTTGCTCACTTTTGCTCCTCATTGCTCCCCATTTGCTCCTCATTTGCTCCTCATTCTCCCCAATTTGCTCCCCATGGGTAGTATTGGAAGTGGTGGAAAAAAGGGTTTTAGAAGATTATAGAACACCCAACGAGCCAATGAGGCCGGCGCCTAGGATGATGAATGCGGGGTGGAGCTTCGTGAAAACAAACAGAAGGAACGCAACAACAACAAGGATAAGGATTTTGTAATTCAGCATCTGTTGCAGATTTATAGTTTGAAATGCAACGGCAAGGATCATCGCAAAGACTACAAGTTGTATTGCATCAAATGCATTCTTAATCATTGGAACATCTTTAAATCTGCTGTAAAAAAACGTGGCGATCACAATTAGTATCACTGGTGATAGAAGGTTTCCAACATTGGCAAGAATAGCACCAGGGACCCCTGCCATCTTGTAACCGGTATAAGTTGCAAACTTAATTGAAATTGCACCTGGAAATATCTTCACAAGTCCCAGCACCTCAAGAAACTCATCCCGGGTTAACCAATGATATTTTTCAACGACTTCTTTTTCAATTAATGGAAGAAATGAATACGCCCCACCTATTGCAAAGAGTCCGATTCTTAAAAATGATAAGAATAACTGAAACAATATCATGTTTTCACCTTAAATTTTTGTAGGGTACTGGCCGGTGAAGCAGGCATCGCAGTACCATTCGCGGGATGATTGTTTTTCAAACCAGTAAAGGCCACTCTGGCTAAGATATTTTAATGAATCGGCACCAATATACTCACAAATCTCATCAACGTTCTTTGATGATGCGATGAGTTCTTCTTTGGTTGGTGTATCAATTCCATAAAAACAGGGACAAATAGTTGGCGGGGACGAAATCCTCACATGAATTTCGGATGCACCTGCGCGCCTTACCATGTTAACGATCTTTTTACTTGTTGTTCCACGTACAATTGAATCATCAACTAAAATAACCCTCTTATCCTTTAAAACATCCTTAACGGGATTGAGTTTTAATTTAACGCCAAAGTTTCTGATTTCATCTGATGGCTCGATAAATGTTCTGCCAACGTAATGGCTCCTCACTAAGCCCTTTTCAAATGGAATGCCGGATTGCCTCGCATAGCCAATCGCAGCTGGAACACCTGAATCGGGTACGGGAACAACAACATCGGCCTCTAGTGGATTTTCTATCGCAAGCTGCTTGCCAAAACCCTTACGCATCTCATAAACCCCGCCTCTTCCGAATATCTCCGAATCCGGCCTGGCAAAGTAGATATATTCAAAAATGCATTGATTTATCTTTTCAACTTTTTCGAATGGAAAAAATGAATGAGCACCATCTTTATCAAAAACAACCAGTTCACCTGGCTTAATCTCTCTTTCAAACTCAGCATCGATGAGATCAAACGAACAGGTCTCGGATGCAACAACATAGGATTGATTGAGTTTGCCTAACACAAGTGGCCTAAATCCATTTGGATCCCTGACGATAATCATTTTATCCTTGGATAGAAAAATCAAATTATAGGCGCCAATAACTTTTTTCAATGCATCTGTAATTTTATCTACCAGGTCCTGTTGCTTTGAATGAGATATGAGATGCATTACAACTTCGGTGTCCATTGTTGTATGGAAGATTGCGCCATTACCCTCAAGTTCGGATTTAAGTTCATCTGCGTTTGTAATATTTCCATTGTGGCAAACGGCTAGCGATCCAAAACCATATTTTACAAAAAATGGCTGTGCATTTTTAAGATCGGATTCACCATATGTGGAATATCTAACGTGACCAATCGCCGAAACGCCACGAAGATTTTGAAGAATTTTCTTATTAAACACATCGGCAACAAGGCCCATTGCCTTATGCTGATAAAGCTTGCCATCTTCGGCCGTAACGATCCCCGCGCTCTCCTGCCCCCTGTGCTGCAGGGCATGAAGCCCAAGGTAGGTAACCGTCGAAGCCTCTGGGTGATTATATATTCCGATTATTCCACACATTTTCGTCGCTCGCTTGCCCGCCGTAGCTTTAGCGAAGGAGGGTCGTTCGCTTGCCCGCCGTAGCTTCTTGTCCACCATAGCCTCCTGCCTCGCCATAGCTTTAGCGGCGGCGGGTGGCGAAGATGGGTTGTTCGTCGTTCGTACTTGGAACGGTTAATTATTTCATAACATTCGGCAAACTATTCCACCATAAATCATGAATCTCATCTATATTCAAGCAAATCAAATCATTGATGGTAAAGAGCTTTCCACCAACCGCTCCAATTACATTGGCCACGCATCCATTTACCTCTGCAAGTTTTAAGATCGCATCTACGCCATCAGCGGCTACTGATACAACTATCCTTGATGATCCCTCACCAAACAACAGGCAATCTGATCTAATCGAATCATCTAATTGTATCGTGGCACCTATAGGATTCTTTTTATCCATTATACAGGACTCGGCCAACGTAATCGCAATTCCTCCATCGCTGCAGTCATGCGCCGATTTAATAAAGCCCGCCTTTATACCATCAATGCAGGTTTTCTGAACAATCTTCTCCTTATTAAAATCCAGATATGGAGGTTTTCCCTTAATTTTTTTATGAATAACTTTTAGATATTCACTGCCACCGATTTCATCGGTATTGTTTCCCAATAAAATTATCACATCGCCATCATCTTTAAAATTCGAGGTTGCACGTTTATCGAGATCACTAATTAACCCAACCATTCCAATAGTTGGCGTAGGATAAATTGCCTGCCCCTTTGTTTCATTATAGAAACTTACATTCCCACCCGTAACTGGAGTATCAAATTCATTACAGGCCTCTGTCATTCCATCAACGCACTCTTTAAATTGCCACATAATCTCCGGCTTTTCAGGGTTTCCAAAATTCATACAATCTGTGATCGCCAAGCCCTTTGCCCCCACACATGCAAGATTTCTTGCGCACTCAGCAACGGCCAAAGCCGCACCGCGGTATGGATCCAAGTAACAATACCTTGAGTTACAATCTACGACCAGTCCAACTGCCTTTTTTGTGTCTTTAATGCGGACGACTGCAGCATCTGAACCGGGGAAAATTGCGGTGTTTGCTAAAACGTATTGATCATATTGACGATAAACCCACTCTTTGCTCGCAATATTTAATGCAGAAAGAAGTGACTTTAATGTATTATTTAAATCATCAGGTTCTTTAATATCGTTGATATTTAATTTTTTATTTTCGTCGTGCCATGATGGTTTTTGGATTGGCCTTTCATATACGGGAGCGGCCGCGCTTATCGGATCCACTGGAAGATCGACAACAACTTCACCATGCCAACGAACAACCATTCTTCCGGTATCTGTGACAACACCCACGATCTCGCAATCAAGCCCCCACTTTTTAAAGATATCAAAAACGATTTGTTCTTTGCCCTTGTGAGCGACCATCAACATCCGCTCCTGCGATTCAGATAACATCATCTCATAAGGCGTCATCCCCTCGGCACGCTGCGGAACCTTATCTAGATCCATCTCGATTCCTGTACCGGCACGGGAGGCCATTTCAAATGCAGAGCAGGTAAGCCCTGCGGCCCCCATATCCTGAATTCCAGAGATCGCATCGGTTTGCATTAATTCGAGGCACGCCTCTGTTAGAATATTTTCGGTAAAGGGATCTCCCACCTGAACGGTTGGACGTTTTTCTTCGGTCTCTTCGTTAAATTCATCTGATGCCATTGTTGCACCGTGTATACCATCGCGCCCCGTTTTTGATCCAACATAGATAACTGGATTGCCAACACCTGACGCTTGTCCCAAAAATATCTTGTCTTTATCAATAAGGCCCGCATTAAATGCATTCACCAAAATATTTCCATTATAGCATTCATCGAAATAAACATCGCCGCCAACGGTTGGACACCCGTATGAATTTCCATAACCACCAACTCCTGCAACAACTCCGGAAACAAGATATTTCATCCTGTCCGCGTTAATATCGCCGAAACGAAGCGAGTTCATATTTGCGATCGGCCTTGCACCCATCGTAAAAATATCCCTTAGAATTCCACCAACCCCAGTTGCCGCGCCTTGGTATGGCTCTATAAATGATGGATGGTTATGGGATTCCATCTTAAAGGCCAAGGCCTGATTACCGCCGATATCGACAATACCTGCATTCTCGCCTGGCCCCTGGATGACTTGTTTTCCAGTTGTAGGCAATCTTTTCAGATGGATCTTTGAACTTTTATAAGAGCAGTGTTCGGACCACATCACAGAAAATATCCCGAGTTCGGTAATATTTGGTGTGCGCCCTAAAAGCCCTTCTATCTTTTTATACTCCTCGTCACTTAAGCCATGCTTTTGGATTGTTTGAGGAGTTATTTTCATATTCTGTTCCATAGCTTTATTACACATAAATACTTAGACAGGATTTATTTTAGAAACAATCCTGTTAATCATGTCAGAAAATTAAATCAACAAAGATTCAAAGAAACGTTTACCATCCGTACTCCCCGACATCATTTCAAATGCATGTTCGGGGTGCGGCATCATAC
>CAZHVX010000027.1:0-13446 GCA_964536295.1 uncultured Pseudomonadota bacterium | reverse complement strand
CCATCCGTACTCCCCGACATCATTTCAAATGCATGTTCGGGGTGCGGCATCATACCAATTACATTTTTCTTTTTATTACAAATTCCTGCAATATCCCTAATCGAACCATTTGGATTGTTCTTGTATTTAATAATTATCTGATCATTATCCTCTAGTTCCTTTAAAACATCATCTTGAGCAAAGTAGCATCCGTCGTTATGTTTAATGGGGATGTGGATCATCTCGTTTTTCTTGAAATTCTTTGTAAATGGCGAGTTGTTTGTTTTAACCTCTAATTCAGACATTTCACAGACAAATGAAAGACACTGATTTTGAAGAAGAGCGCCGGGTAGGAGCCCTGTTTCAGTTAAAACCTGAAAACCATTACATATTCCAAAAACATAGCCGCCATTATTTGCAAATTTAACAACCTCCTGCATGATCGGAGACATCTTCGCCATCGCACCGCATCTTAAATAATCCCCGTAAGAAAAACCACCGGGCAAAACGACACAATCAACATCTTTGAGAGAAGTCTCTTTGTGCCATATCCTTTTTACGGATTGACCCAAAACGGAACCGATCGCATACTCGGTGTCGCGATCGTCATTCGAACCTGGAAATACTATTACACCAAATTTCATTTTTTTCACCGCTGAGCCCGCAAAGCCCGCAAAGTACGCAGAAATTATAATTTTGTTTTACTGAAAAACTAAACAACTTCTGCGATCTCAGCGCTCTTAGTGGTGCAAAATTACTCGATTAAATCAAAGGTGTAGGATTCTACAGTGGTATTGGCCAAGAGGCGCTTGCACATCTCATCAACCTTTATCTGCGCTACCTCTTTTGATACCTCGTCCAACTTCACTTCTATATACTTACCGACGCGAATATCCTTCACCTCGTTGTATCCAAGCGAAGCCAGCGAATTCTTGACCGCTTTTCCCTGCGGATCCAAAACACCCTGTTTTAATGTTATGTAAACTTTAGCTAACATCTTTTCTAGAACTTAGCTGAGAGCTGAGAGCTGAGAGTTGATACTTATTTTCTCTCAGCTAAACTCTAAGTTCTAAGTTCTCAACTCTTGCAGACAAGATCATAAATACGTTGATAGGCCTCTTCGACCTTGCCTAAATCAAAACGAAAGCGATCTTTATCTAGTTTTTCATTTGTTTCTTTATCCCAAAGCCTGCAACCGTCGGGGGTGATTTCATCGCCCAGTAGGATTCCATCCTTATGCCGCCCAAATTCAAGTTTATAATCTACAAGTTTAATTCCAATCTGATCAAAAAAGTTAACCAGGAATTTATTTACCTTAAAACCATATTCTTCCAAGGAGATTGCCACGACCACTTCGTGGTCTCGCAATGAGACTGTGTCACAATAGGGGTTTTTCACTTTTTTGTCATCCCCGCCCCCGCCTGCGCGAGGGTAAACTCCAGCGGGGATCCAGTAATTTCAATAAGTTCTGGATCCCCGCTTTCGCGGGGATGACATCAAAAAAGCATTGTGACACAGCCTGAATGACATCACTTAAAAACCTATTATTTCAGCACTCGTTTAAAAATTTTGTTCACGTGACGCAAGCATTGTTTAACATCAAAGATCTTATCTAATTCTTTACTAGTTAAATATTTTTTCACTTCGTCATCATTCGCAAGTGATTCTTTAAAATTTGCACCATCATCCCAAACCTTTGCGGCATTTCGCTGAATGATTTTGTATGACCTCTCCCGCATTACTCCCTTTTCTATCAGCTTCAGCATAACCTGCTGTGAAAAGATAAGCCCGCCGGTAAGATTGAGATTTTTCTCCATGTTCTTTTGATAAACCACAAGGCCGTCCAACATGCCGGCTAGTCTCTTCAACATGAAATCGACAAGAATGGTACTATCTGGACCAATAACGCGCTCAACAGATGAGTGAGAGATATCTCGTTCATGCCAAAGTGCGATATTCTCTAGCGCTGCGCCAGCATTATGCCTGACAAGGCGGGCAAGGCCGGTTAGGTTTTCAGACAAAATCGGATTTCTTTTATGTGGCATAGCAGATGAACCTTTTTGCCCCTTGGTGAAAGGCTCCGCAACTTCCAGGACCTCTGTTCTCTGAAGATGTCTAACTTCAATAGCTACCTTTTCTATAGAACCAGCGACAATGGCAAGTGTTGTAAAAAATTCTGCGTGATGATCGCGCTGGACAACCTGCGTTGAAACATCTGCAGGCTTTAGTCCTAATTTTTCACAAATGTATTTTTCAATATTAGGATCTATATTTGCGTACGTTCCAACCGCGCCTGAGATTTTTCCAACACTTATATTTTTGGTTGCACGTTCCAAGCGCTCCTTATTTCTCTTGAACTCTGAATACCACAACAAAAGTTTCAAACCAAATGTAGTGGGCTCTGCATGGATGCCATGAGATCTACCCATCTGGGGAACGTCTTTGTATTTTTTGGCCTGTTTTTTCAGGACAACAAGGAGCCTATCTAGATCCTTCATTATGATCTTGGCGGAATCACGCATTTGGAGCGCAAATGCGGTATCCAAGACGTCCGACGAGGTCATCCCCATATGTATAAATCTGGAACTCCCCCCAACGTTATCGGCAACATTCGTTAAAAACGCGATAACATCGTGTTTAACCTTTTTTTCGATCTTGTTTATTTTGTCTACCTGAAATTTTGCGCGCTTCTTGATCTTCTGAAGGTCTTTTCTTGGAATTTTGCCGAGCTTGGCCCAAGCCTCACAGGCAGCTATCTCAATTGCCAGCCAATATTGGAACCGGCTTTCATCTGTCCAAATGGACGATATTTCTTCTGGTGAATATCTTGGAATCATCGTTATTCCCAACTTTTGTTTATTAACAGATCATACGGGTTGATATAGATCGCAATTACATTTACTCAAATCAAAAAGCATTAAATAAATTTGGTTAAAATCCTAGTGAATCCGCATGGTTAAAAACTTATAGCTTAGGGATACCGCAGTGGCAACCTAAATCGACCTACCCTTCAGGTTTTTTTATCCTTCGATTCTATTGCGTTAAAAACCAATTTCAACTATATTCGGAGCAATGCGTTTAAGTGTTAGACATATGATTTTGGGGATGTTTTTGGCCCTGGCAGTTATCGTAGTTTTGCCCATCCCTGGCCACACCCAAACAGAAGAGGATATCTTAGATGAGCTTCTCCTAGAGGACGAGTTCCCCATACCCCCCGGGGAACTGGATGAAGAGCTGATTCCGGAAGAATCTCCCGTCGGCCTCGAACCAGAGTTGCAACCCGAAGAAGATGTAGATGAAATTTTTGATGAACAGCTGGATGAAGATTTCCTCGCGGAAGATTCCCCAACAAATTACAATCTTACTGGCGATATCATGGCTACTCTGAATTACAAATTTAGCGATAGTGAGGACGTGTTCAATATAAAGTACCATTTAAGTCTGGTTGGCAAGGTTGACAAAGATTTAACGATAATCAAAAAGAATGCAAAGATCACAACAGAGATAACAGGATTTCTTGCAAAGTGGCCAAGTGGACAATGCATGCTTGGAGTAAGTATCAAAGATATTCCATATGAAATTATTTTCAATCGAGTTGATGACTTTGAGGGAAGGATAAATATTTCTTTTAAAGGAAATATCTTGGAGGATTGGAAATCAACATGCACCTTTGCAAATGATCCAAATATAAAATTTGAAACAACCGGATTACCTGAAAAGTGGTTTGAACGAATTATACAGGATATAGATCCACCAATTAGCAACATTACAATCAATATATCTCAGGACAACTCTTCAACCACAAAGTTGAATATCTCGAATTCTGTTATCAAAGATCCCCCACTTGGGGAAGCCACCGTCACAGCCATTGGGACTATCGCACTTGAGCCTATCACCAGCAAAAAACCTCAGCGCAGTAACAAATAATGCTTTATAACTAATTGATATTATTGGATATTTTGAATTGATTTTTTTGGGCTACTTGTAAGCAACTTTGGGGGGTGGCTGTTCCGATAATAATAGTAGATGAAGGCTCTTTGAGTAGAGGAGAGCTGACAAACCAAACCCCCTTTTTGGGCCTGTTGATATCGGTATCAACAGGCCTTTTTTTATACGCAGAAAACGCTGAGAAAGCAGAATCTATTTGTACGCAGAAAACGCGCACATTTCATTAGGGTCCGAAGAGTTTTAAAGATTAAAAAATCGCTTCAACATGACCGAATATATGACTGCATCTAATTTTCATTTTTGTTGTTTTTTCTCTCTATTTTCCCTTGACTGTGGAACGGGTCCATATATGACAACGCTACAGAAGACAATAATCCGGCCGTGCCTGCCTTCGAATTCTTGTTGACATTATACGTCTCTGAGATACGATAGATAATATATGGCTGAATCTACAATCTATAAAACTCTCCACGATGCTATTCCGCCAAAGCCTTGCAGCTGTGATAGCACAAGTGTTGCCCCAGAGATTTGGGTACGACTCCTCCAGAGTGGACACTATTCTTACGAAACCGAAGACTGTTTAAGTTCAATATACCATCCAAAAAAATCTTCGAGTAATGCTAAAACTAATCCCCTTACTCCGATTATTGTGGGTGGAGTCGATCAAATTTGCGGAGAAACAGATTATATGCGAAGATCAGGGCAGTCTTTGTATACAAACGTCAGAATTGAGGAGCCAGGGCATCCACCGATCTATGTTATGGGTGACCATGACACGGCCTTCTTTGCGTGGGAGGAGGCTCGTCAGATGGGATATGTTGACGAGCGAGCGGTCCTTATACATATCGACCAGCATTCCGATAGTATTAGGAGAGGGGGGTATGACGTAGTTAAGAGTTATCCCCGAGAGGATCCAGGTTATCTCTCTTTGATAGCCGCATTCTATCTCTATGGAAATATTTGTATCGGTTCCTTCATTCTTCCTGCATTGGTTACTGGAACTGTAGGAGAGTTTTGGTTTTTTAAGAATCCTCCTTCCGAACGATTAGGGTGGGATAGGATCGGTCGGTTATTTGATGATCGTGCTAATAGCTTCATGTGTGCTAGGAGTCTCGATAGCGTTTTGCACACATCGGTCCGTGAGGGAGACCGGGGCGTGGCGCGTACAATACTTGATATAGATCTTGATGGAATAGTTGGAGTCTATGCTTCAGGTGAACCAACCCAAGCGGAGAAGGAGAGAATCGCAGAAAATATTACCTTTCTTGCTGAAATTTCCCGATACGCCGGTGTTATTACCATCGCAACAAGCCCTGGATTTGCGGATCAGCGGATTGCAATACAAACCGCGAAGGATCTTGTAGAAGCTATATTAGAGCGTTAACGTTTCCTTATAGTTGATAGTCGATAGTTTATGAAACCACGAAGGCACAAAGACACTAAGGTCTTTCAATATATGCTTCGAGCGGAGTCCCCGCCAGCCTTCCTAATAAGAAATATGATGGCGGGCTGGGACTTCGCTCGATGCATATTAATAAAGCTTTGTGACTTGGTGTCTTAGTGGTTCTCAGAGGGTAAGCTAAGCACGGCGAGGCAAGCTAACTGCCCGATGCTATATATTCCTCCTCATTTCCATTCCAAAATTTCAAAATTGCAAAAAATCAGACATAACCAGTTGAAATATATAAGTATTTTTGTTTACAAGAATATGATGGTAGTGCTAAGAGTGTTAATGTTTGATTTTTATTGACTGATGGAAAGAAAATTTAGAGATGATTTTATGTCTAAGTCTTTATCAAAAAAATATGGTTTGATCGAATATGGCAGATTTCTTGATGAAATCAAAACCAGAATCCATCAGGGGCAAACGCGGGCAATGTTGTCGGCCAATGCGGAATTGATTGCCACGTATTGGGATATTGGTCGGATGATTTCCAAACGACAAAACCAGAAAGGCTGGGGCGCGGGGGTTTTACCGCAGCTTGCTAAAGACCTGCATAATGAACTCCCTGAGGTTAAGGGATTTTCAGTTACAAACCTCAAACTTATGGTCCAATTTTTTAAAGAATATCAAGATGTTCCTTTAATTGGCCAACAGGCCGTTGGCCAATTGCGAGCCACCGAAAAAGGGCAACGGGCCGTTGGCCAATTGCATCTGTCTCAAAGAGATAGAGAAGGTGAATTTGAAAAAGTGAAACGTCTCATTTCACAAATGCCATGGGGACACAACGTTGTCTTGATACAAAAAATTAAGGATTGGGATATACGCCAATGGTACATGCAAAAAACCTTAGAGCAAGGATGGAGCCGCGACGTATTGGTTTCCATGATCAAAAAAAGAATCCACAAACGTCATGGCAAGGTAACTTCGAATTTTAAAGCGTGTTTTCCAGCGCCTCGATCGGATCTTGTGCAGCAAACACTCAAGGATCCCTACATCTTTGATTTTTTAACTTTAGAAAAAACATTTCATGAACGTGAACTGGAAACAGATCTTGTCAAACATCTCGAGCAATTTTTGATTGAGTTGGGGCAAGGTTTTGCCTTTGTTGGGCGACAGTACAAAATCGAGGTAAGCAATAATGATTTCTATATCGATCTTTTGTTTTATCATTTGAAACTTCATTCTTACATTGTTGTGGAATTAAAAAAAGGTCCTTTTAAACCAGAACATGCGGGCAAGATGAATTTTTATTGCAGTGTAGTTGATGATAAGCTGCGGGGCAAAGACGATAATCCTACTATCGGATTGATTCTGTGTCAGATTCGTGATCGTATTCTAGCCGAATATGCGCTTCGCGATGTAAATAAGCCAATCGGCATATCCGGCTATGAGCTAACGCAGAAACTTCCTAAATCATTAAAAAGTAGTTTGCCTTCGATTAAACAAATCGAATCGGAGCTATCAGGTAGAAAAAATCCAAAAAATGGCGAAAAATGAAATTCCGGGTTGGGTGGAGTTGGTGAAATTAAGATGAAATAATTGGTCTATTTTTGTTGTTTACCAGTGCTCGCCATTCCTCCTCAATGCTCCTCAATGCTCCCCATTTGCTCCTCAGGGGGTGAAATTGTGGGGAGAAGGGGGCTAAAATGCGCCTTTTTGCTCATCTTTGCTGGTCATTGCTCCCCAGATGCTACCCATTTGCTCCCCAAATGCTCCTCATCCTCCCCAATTTGCTCCCCATGGGTGGTATTGGAAATGGTGGAAAATAGTCTTCGAGCGAAGTCGAAAGAACCCTTTATTGCATTGTATATCTTTAAAGAGTCCTGATACGTAATGCCGCCATAGTAGGCCTTGCCGGGTAAAGAGTATTTGCTGTTTGTGAGAGGTATATCGTATTCAATTAATCTTCGGGGATGTTTCAATTTGAAGCTTACTGAATTGATACACCGCATAACCGATTAGGGTCAAAAGCATCAAGCAGGACAAATAATAATAACCAGCCTTGACCGATAAATGATCTACAAAATAACCCACCAAAATAAAGCTTACCAATTGAAAATTCACCGACGAGAGCATGGCGGCGCTGGATATTCGGCCCATGTATTCTTTGGGTACGATCTCCATCATAGTTGTAGAAAAAATAATCCTCAAAGACGAGTTGCAAAATCCGTACATGAGAAACATCGCCATTGCAAGCCATAATAAGGTATTATGGGGAAGCATGAACAAAAGTGATGTCGACAGCAAGATTAATGTAGATGCTATTTTGACGCGGCCATATTTCATGAATGATACTATTAAAAGACCTGAAAAAAATGCGCCTATGCCATATGCCATATCAAGAACACCGTATGATATAACACCTAGTCCCATTATATTTTTTACATATGCAGGCTTTATTATATTGCCCGACAAGGTCACGGCCGCCGGGATGAAGGCAATAATGGCAAGAAGTAGAATCTTCTTTTCTCTGAACAAATATGACCACCCTTCCTTGACCGTTTTAAGATAGCCTTCACCTTTTGGCACTAGGACATGTCCAGGAGTTTTTGGAAGCCCGCGGAATATCGCCGCTGCAACAAAGAATGTGAATGCATCAAGGACCAAAACGCCACCCAATCCTATGAACTTATAGATTATACCGCTTAGGCCGGCCGAAATAAAAACGCCGGTCTGAATTGATATTTCGATAAGAGAGTTGGCCATGATTAAATTTTCTTTTTCAACCAACTCATGGACCATCGCTTGTTCAGTAGGGAAGGATATGTAGAAACCGGCTCCATTTAGAAAAGCCAATAAATAAAGCTGCCAAAGCGAGAACGTGCCAATGTAGATTGATATTGAAACCAATAAAACGATAACACCCCTGATTAACGATAGGAGGCACAATAGCTTTTGACGGCTTAGGCGATCGATAATGGCCCCCGAATATATCAGGATGATCAGACTCGCAGCCACCTGGCAAAACCACATGCCGGCAACCGCAATGCTTGATTGAGTGGCTTCTAGGATAAACCATGTTGCTGTGATAAGATGCATGCCGGAACCAAAAAACGATGTGAAAGACGCGAAAAAAAAATTTCTAAACGACCTGTTCTTTAAGGCAAGAAGTTGAGCCTTCATCTAGATGTTCCCTTCTAATTTTTTCATTATCCTATTATCTGGGGACGTGAGAAAAATCCCCATATTTCGATGGTGAATCACAATGCCTTTCCTGATAAGAATCAATAAATCTTTTCTTATCGTGTCGATATTTTGAAATTTGTTTTCCCGAAGATCGTCAAGTAGATTTTTCATTTTCGGATCAATTATTTCCTGTACAAGGTCACCCAGAACGGCGTCTTCATAAAAAAGGACTTCCAAAGGGCTGTCCAACAATTCGTAACGATAATCTTCAAACCGAAACGATTCCAGCACCTTGCTAATATCGACCTGAAAAGTTCGCCATGCCAATGATGACGAAAAACATAATGATTTCGGATCAATCTTTTCAACTTCAAGGGTTGCCGCTTGTTCCTGGCTTTCATGAAGATATTTCGGTGTCGGCGCGTTCCTGAGTTGATATATGGCCAGTTCGTACTTCAACAATTCCCGGATAAGCAGCGCCGTGGGGTTGGGGCCATCATAATGACGATCAATGACCTCCGTATAAAACCTGCGCAACGTTTCGGTACTCATCTCCGTCGGCTGTAGCGACAGATCCATTTTCCGATAAATGTCCAGAAGATCGAGGGGCTGGATGGACGAAGATTCCAGGATCAAATGGGTTGTGCGCGGAAATTGATGGATCAAAGGATAATAAAAACTACGGATCGTAAATAATTCATTCAGATCGAAATAGGTCGGCTTTATGAAATAAAAAGAAGAAAAAATATCAGGGTAGGCTTCGATCATTTTTTTGGCCTTTGCGGCTGATTCGTTCTTCTGCAGAAACGGCGAAAAATCAGGTTGAAACGCTAGTGGATCTGTCAATCGGTCGTGATAGCGCCTCGCTAATTCCGTCCCCTGCAGGGGAGCAAGAATGCTGAAAATGATTGACCGAGCATCGTGGGCCGAATCCCTGAAGCATGATCTTAATGTCGCCGAAATATCTTCCCGTTCTTCTTCAGGAAATCCGATGATATAGGCGGTGGTAAATTCGACCCCGTGTTCTATGCAGGCTTTTATGGATTTTTTCACATCCCGGAATTCCAGGTTTTTCTTGATAACCTTCTGGTATTTTTCCGAGCCGCTTTCGATTCCGAAAAAAATATGGCTGCATCCTGCCGCTGACATGGCATCCAGCATTTCATTATCGAGCGTATCGCAACGCGAATAGCAATCCCATGTATAATTTTTACCCTTCAATTCACGGCACAATTCATGGATATAGCTCTTTTTGGTGGTCAGATTATCTTGTGTCATAAAAAACCATTTAACTCCGAACTGATCGTGCAGGGCGTCCATCTCGGCCACTGTCCGTTGCGGAGATTTCATCCGAAACGATCTTTTCCACATCATGGAAGTGGAACAAAAGGTGCATTTGAAAGGACAACCTCTTCCCGTATCCAAAGGAATTCGCACGTCCGGATAGATTTCCTGATAGGCTTTGATGTCGACAATGCCAAAGTCCGGAAACGGCGAATCGTCCAAATTCTTAATGAAGGGCCGAGCCGGGGTCGCCAACACCCGACCATTACGACGGAAATAAATACCCCTGACAGCCATTGGGTCATCGTCTTCACAAAGGCATTTCAAAAGTTCAATCAGCGTGATCTCTCCTTCATGAGCGACGATGTAATCAATGGCAGGGAAGCATTCCATGGTTCGCATCGCCGTCAAGGTCGCCTGTGGGCCGCCCAGGATGATGGGCTTGCAATAGCGTTTTTTCAGGACAGCTGCAAGCTGCAAAATAAAGGGATAATTAGAGCAAAGTGTGGTGATTCCGAAAAAATCGACCTGTTGGATATTGTTTTCCATGACACGCAGGGTCTGCGTCAAGGAATCGTCGAAGAATGCCTGATCGCCCTTCAGCACTTCTAGATTGAGATCGATGCTCTTGACGTTGAATCCTGCTTGTTTCAAAGCGCCCGACAGTACGGCAACATTAGTCGGAAAATTAAGAAAGTATCGATCCGTCAGAGCCGGCGGGCTGATCAGAACCATTGTGGCGTTCATATTCGACTCCCAAAGCAGTATTAGGCATCCGTATTCGCGGTTTATTTTTACCGGTAAATGAGTAAACCTTTCCTGATAAAGTCAACTGCTTGTTTTTTGAAGTGGTTGATGTTTTTGAATCGGTTTTCACGCAGATCGTCCAAGATCGTCTTCATCTCGTCGTCGACTGTTTCCTGTATGATCTCGTCATTTACGGCATCTTCGTAAAAAGCGATCTCCTGCGGAACTTCCAATAGTTCGTACTGATGACTTTCGGTGGACAGAGCATCCAACACTTTGTAGATATCCACCTTGAAAGATAGCAACAGGAACGCCGGTGAAAAGGAAAATCGCTCCGGATCTAAAGTTTTCGTGTCAAGGGCTGCGGCCTTGTTTTGACTCTCAAAAAGGTATTCCGGTGTCGGAGCCGTCCGGGATCGATACACGGCCAACTCGTATTTCAGAATCTCCTCGATAAATAAACCTTCATAAATTGAAGCCTGGCAATAGGTGCCGGCGATTGCCATGAAATAATTTGCCATGATATCGGCGGTCATCTCTTCCGGTTTGAGGGGCAAACCCGCTTTGCGGTAACGATCCAAGAGATCAAAGGGTTGCATGGACAGATAGTGCAGGATCAGATGCGACGTTCGCGGAAACTCATCGATCACAAGCCCATAGAAACAGCGAATATCGAACAATTCGGCCAAGTCAAAATGGGTTGGCTTTATGAAATAAAAAGAAGAAAAGATATCAGGGTAGGCCTCGATCATTTTTTTGGCCTCCGCGGCCGATTCGTTTTTCAGAAGAAAAGGAGACGCGTCCGGTTGAAAGGCCAGAGGCGAAGTGAACCGATCGAGGTATTTTGCCGACAATTCGGTGCCCGGTATTGGGGCCAGAACATTGAGTTTGACCTGGCGCGGATTGCGGGCCGCATCGCGCAGGCAGGCCTTGAGCGTGGCTGAAAGATCCGCTCGGTCCTCCTCGGGAAACCCCATGATATAGGAAGTCGTAAAGCTAACCCCCTGTTTGACGCAAACATTGATCGCATTCTCGATGTCTTCGAGTTTTAAATTCTTTTTTATCAGTTTCTGACATTTTTCCGAGGCGCTTTCGATTCCGAAAAAAACATGTCTACAACCGGCTGCGGTCATGGCCGCCAGCATTTCAACATCGAGAGTATCGCAACGCGAGTAACAGTCCCAAAAATAGTTTTTGTTTTTTATCGCCTCGCAGAATTCAAGTACATATGCTTTTTTGGTGGTTAGATTGTCCTGGGTGAGGAAAAAACAGTTGACCCCGAATTGATCGTGCAGGGCGTCCATCTCAGCCGCGGCCCTTTGCGGAGATTTCATTCGGAACGATCTCTTCCACATCATGGCCGTGGAACAGAAGGTGCATTGAAAAGGACAGCCGCGACCGATATCCACGGGAATCCGTACATTCGGATATATTTTTTGATAGGCCTCAATGTCGATTGCGGCGAAATCCGGAAAGGGCGAATCATCCAGGTTATCGATAAACGTTCTGAAAGGCGTGGTCCGGACATTGCCGTTTTGACGATAAAAAATTCCCGCAACGGTTTTTGGATCCCGATTTTCATACATGGTTCTCAAAAGCTCGACGATTGTGATCTCGCCCTCGTGCGCCACGATAAAATCGACATACGGGAAAAGCTCCATGGTTCTCATTGCGGTCATGGATGCCTGTGGGCCGCCGAGTATTATGGGCTTACGATATTTCTCCTTGAGAATCCGGGCAAGCTGCAAAACGAACGGATAGGTAGAGCATAGCGTTGTTAGACCGAACAAATCGATCCGGCTTGCATGCTTCTCTATGGACTGCAACGAAAATGTCAGCGGGTCCTCAAAAAAAACGTTTTCGTTCTGCGCTGCCAAAAGATTTAAATCTATAATTTCCACGCCGAATCCGGCGGCTTTAACCGCCGACGAAAGAATCGTAAAATTGGTCGGGAAATACAATTCGGAACGCATCGCCACCGCCGGCGGACAGATAAACCCCAAAGTCAGATTGTTTGATGAATTCACACAACCTCCAGAATCGATAGATGGTAAAAAAACGTTTTCAAACAAACCCGTTTGTCTCTTTGCTTGATAAAATCACACCCTTTAGGATTTTGAAAATCAGTAAAAACAAGAACTAATGTGTTCCTTAATAATGAACATAACCGAAGAAATCCAGTTATGACGGACGGTTACCAAGCACTTGGACGTTTCTTTTTAATACGTACTACTTTCTTCTCAGCCATGCTTCCTCCTTATAAAAGGGTGTGATTTTATAAAGAAAAGAATCATAAAAACCCACAACCCGCTCTACGCAATCATATCCGCCAGATCATGTCAAGTTTTTTTAAATTTTGTGTGGTACCCAAGCGATTATGTCAGGGTAATTGCCCAAGCGACTATGTCAGTAGTATAACCTTCTGCGGGGAAGAAGCAGGAGGTTGAAAGGATGATACTGACAATGAAAGAAAACAAGAGGTTACAGATGTTACAAGAAGTTTTGGCAAGAAAATGGACGGTTGAGGAAGCCGCAAGAACTCCGTGTATTTCAGAGAGACATACTTATCGTATTTTGTCTAAAGTTCGTGAAGGGGGCGCACTTGGGATAATACATGGCCATAGAGGACGAGAACCATCTAATAAAACAAGCCCTGAGTTAAGAGAGAAAATAATTCAATTAAGGCGAGGAGACTATAAGGGCTTCAATGATCGACATTTTCGAGATGAGTTGGAAGATGAGGAAGGAATAAAAATAGGAAGAGACACGGTACGATTAATTCTCCGTGGGGTTGGTATTGAATCTGTAAAACCTGTGAAAAAGCGTAGTTTAGGGGTCAAGTCTTGCGTTTCGCGTTTTGATATGATAGGGATATGACATGGTTCGTCCACTCAGAATACAGTATCCAGGTGCGGTTT
>CAZHVX010000026.1:12767-18386 GCA_964536295.1 uncultured Pseudomonadota bacterium | reverse complement strand
TAGCTCTCTCTCGTTTCTCGTTCCAAAAATTTTCTTTAAAACAAAACCTATCATTGTTTCCTCGCTTCTAGAAAACCACAAACCTTGAATACTATTTGACTGGATTTACAGGATTTGTTGCTGTGTCATTCTGAATTCGCCAACGGCGGATGAAGAATCTAGTGTCATTAACTGGATCCTTCACCTTGTTCAGGATGACGACCATTAAGTAATCCTGTTAATCCTGTCAAAAGTAATAAAAAATCTTCGGGCATAATATGGATAAGTATACGAAATTGCAAGAATAAACCTACCCTTTCTTTTGGATCTTGGATTTGGAATCTTGGATCTTGGATCTTGGATCTTGGATTTGGATTTTGGATCTAAATCAGAAGTCTTCCAGAATATAGCGCATGGGATCAACTGGGACACCGTCGACCTGGACTTCATAATGCAAGTGAGGACCAGTTGAAATGCCGGTGTTGCCGGCATAGGCAATAACTTCACCACGTTTAATTTTCTGACCCGGGGTCACAAGATTTTTGGAGTTATGACCAAACATTGTGGCAATGCCATAGCCATGATCGACGATAATTGTTTGACCATAGCCACCCTTTCTTCCAACAAAGGTAACAATCCCATCCCCTGGTGATATGACCCTTGTACCAGTCGGACACGCGATATCAAGACCTGCATGCAACCTTCTTTTGCCTGTAAGGGGCGAACTTCTTACGCCAAATCCAGATGTAATCCAACCCCTTGTTGGCCAAATGGATGGAACTGAAGACCAGAAAAACAGATGTTTTTCATGTATTTGGACAGCATCCGCCAAGTTTTCAGAGACCTCAACCGCGCCTTCACTGATGTCACTTAATCTGGTATTTAAATTATCAAGAAATGTTTTGTTGGATGCAAACTCTGTCATATTACTGGCAACCTCGATACTCTCAGCTAAATCTCCACCCTTTGCGCCAAGAAAATCTTCTGTATCTGTAATAGGACCCAATCCGACTTTGATTCCCTCTTCATCCAAACCAACAACAGCAGCCAACCGCGTTGCAAATAATTTTGCACGCGTCATTGTTCTTTCTAATGTGTCAAGTTTGGTTAGAAACATGGACCGTTCTGCCTTGAAACGTAAATTTTCGGTGCGGAGATCCTGAGTTGCTGTGTATCCATGGTGGTAGTAGAGAAATCCGGTAACGCTTAGAACAAAAACCAAAAAGAAACTTAAGACTCCACTGATACCAGAATAAATTTTTTGTCTAGAAACTTCCCATCTCTTAATTTTCGCACAACCTTGAGGAATAACGATCACGCTATATCTGTCTGCCATTTTGAAACTCAACTTATCCTCCTTAAGACATTTTTTTCGCCATCAAATTAAAAGATTAAGTGTAGAAATCTTTTTAACATAATACATTAAGGGCTGTCAACAAAGTGATTGATTAATTTCACATTTCTACTGTCATCTCATCATCTTCATCTGTAGATACGTTGTCGGATAAATGCTCTACGTGAATAATAACGACTGTGATATTGTCCTCACCACCACGCTCATTTGCAATATCAATAAGTTGCTGGCAGGCACTCCTTGGACCATTTCCTTTTACGATCTCTAAAATCTCTTTATCTTCTAACATGTTAGTCAAACCATCTGAGCAGAGAAGATAATAATCATTTTCCTTCAGCGCACGATATATGACATCCACATTGACGCCTCTTTGAAATCCCACTGATCTAGTGATAATGTTTCTTAGTTTGTGTGTTCTGGCGCTATCCGCTGAAAGAAGCCCCGCCTTAACCTGCTCTTCTACCAGTGAGTGATCAGTTGTTAGCTGCTGAATTTTTTCATCTCTGATACGATATGCCCGCGAATCACCGACATTTCCTATATATATCCGATTATCCCTTAAAAGCGCCCCCACGGTGGTTGTCCCCATCCCTTTGAGGGTAGGATCATCATTTGCACGCTCATATATGACATCACTGGCCAAATTGACCGCATAGCGAAGCTGCCCCTTATAATCAGAAGCATCGATATCTTCATTGGTTTGAAGGGTTGAATCCGGATCATCACATATGGATTTGATAATTTCTTCTATCTTTTCAACGGCATTTCGCGAGGCATAACCACCACCGCGGTGTCCCCCCATCCCATCCGCTACGACATATAGATGAAGGTCTTCATTAATAAGGAAACTGTCCTCATTCTGTTTTCTCTTTTTTCCAAGATCCGTTATCCCAAATGACTGAATCTGCATAGTTTGCCAAATATATTCAACTATTTGCGTAAACTCAAGCTAAATTTTATCCTCGCTTAAGCATCTCAAGGGCATGGGCACGAGTTTTTTCGGTTATCCTTATGCCACCTAGCATTCTCGCGACCTCATCCGCCCTTGTTTTTTCATCAAGTTCCTGAAAAAGGGCAATGGTTCTCCCATTTTTTTCCTTTTTTAAAATACAGTAGTGCGAATCCCCAAAACAAGCCACCTGAGGAAGATGTGTGATGCATATGGTCTGATGAGATAGGGAAATCTCTTTTAATTTAAGGCCGATGACCTCGGCAACTCCTCCACCCACACCACTATCCACCTCATCGAAGATGTAGGTAGATGCCAATCTAACACTGTCCGCCAAAACTTTTTTTAGGGCCAATAATATCCGTGATAATTCTCCTCCGGAAACGATCTTTGCCAAGGACCTTAGTGGCTCCCCGACATTTGGACTTATCAAAAATTCAATTTTGTCAAATCCGGCAGGCCCACACTCATCAACGGAAAGAGAATCTGTTTTGATGTGAAATGTGGTTTTGGTCATAGCCAGGGTTTGAAGCTCTCTTTGAATCTTTTGAGAAAGATCTTTAGAAACTACCAATCTTTTTTTAGATAAAAGATCGGCGCATCTTTCTAAATTGCTTTGAATGATTTTTAATTTTTCTTTTTCGATTTTTATTATCTCGTCATAGTTTTCAATTGAATACAATTCTGTCTTCAAAGACTCATATTTATTTAAAACATCCTTGATCGTACCGCCATATTTTCTCTTAAAATCCCCTATCATATGAAGGCGATCTTCAATAGATTCTAACTCAGCGGGATCAACGGATAGGGCATCAAGATATCCTTTTAAATCCTTACCCGTTTCAGACACCTGAATAAATACATTTTCTAGAATATCGGCATGCTCTTTTAATTTTGAATCATATTGAGCACCCTTTGACAATAAACGGCGAACTTCTTCTAATGTAGAAACCGTCGAACCTGGAGATGAGTAAAGCTTTTCTTCACTTGCAGTTATCAAATCCTTCAATTTTGCCGAATATTTAACCCTGGACCTAACCTCCTGCAACGATTCCTCCTCGTTCTCCTTAAGATCAGCCGCCTTCAGCTCGTCGATTTGATATTTGATAAATTCAAGTTTCGATTTTGATTCTTTTTCCTGATTCTCTAGCTTTACGACATTTTGTCTTTGCGAAATGAATTCATAATATATTTTTTCATACTGCGATCTTAAATCTTCCAATTTTCCAAAATCATCAACAATAAATATATGACTAGTATCATCAAGTAGGCTTTGCTGATTATGTTGGGATGAGATATCAACTAGGTATAAGGCAATCTCTTTTATTGCTTGTTGAGGATAAGCCTCACCATTTATAAACGCTTTATTTTTCGAATCGCTAGAGATAACTCTTTTAATGATCAGCTCATCCGAATTGTCAATTCCCTTTTCACTTAAAATCCGTTTAACAAGGTTGCTCACGCTCGAAAGATCAAAAACGGCGGTTACGGATGCCTGCGATTCGCCACCACGAATCATCTCTGTATTCGCCCTGCACCCCAAAACCAAATTTAGGGCCTCTATTATTATGGTTTTTCCGGCACCGGTCTCCCCCGTCAGTACGTTAAAACCCTTTGTGAAATTAATGGTCAGATCATCAATGATAGCAAAGTTTTTTATGTGGAGTTGATTAAGCATGGCCTGAAATGCATACCATATGGGTCGTATTAGTGTCCAATAAATTTTCTTGAGGGTTACTTGGTGTTGTACTATGTATTCTAGGAACCTCTGAAAAATTAAGGTTTTGACGCATTAAAGCTATTTTCACTGTGTGTCATCCTGAGGCAAAGCCGAAGGATCCCGCGTGAACACTAAACAAACGGGATTCTTCGCTTACACTCAGAATGACAAACAAGGTGCTTAATGTAATTTTTCAGAGGTTCCTCTATTATATTCACCGCTGAGGCGCTGAATTAATTTGAAAACGCTGAAATTCACGTCATTCTGATCCTGAGCGAGCGTAGCGAGTCGAAGGAGAAGAATCCAGATTGAACAATGGGGATCCTTCGCTCCCTCTGGTCGCTCAGGATGACTTACAACAATGAATGATTTATTCAAAAAGCCATCGGATGCCCCACTGGCAGATAGGATAAGACCCTCAACCTTAGTTGAGGTAGTCGGGCAATCCCATCTAATTGGTGACGGAAAACCCTTAAGCCAGTTACTAATCGCTGACAAGATACCTTCGATTATTTTTTGGGGTCCCCCCGGAACCGGAAAAACAACCCTGGCTAAAATAATTGCAAACCAAACAAAATCAAAGTTCTATTCATTATCGGCTGTACTCTCTGGGGTTAATGATCTTCGCGATGTTATCAAAAAAGCAAAGATGGAGCGCGACCTTCATGGAATAAATAATATTTTATTTGTGGATGAAATCCATCGTTGGAACAAGGCGCAACAGGATGCCCTCCTTCCGCATGTTGAAGATGGAACTATAACGTTGATCGGCGCAACAACCGAAAATCCATCATTTGAAATAATCGGTCCACTTCTATCAAGATGCAAGGTCTACGTTTTGAATTCATTAAGCAAAGATGATCTTAAAGAGGTTGCGAAACGCGCCCTTCAGTTAATCACCATTAGCGCGGAAGCTGATGCCTTGGATTTTATTGCCGAATCATCTTACGGTGATGCAAGGCGTGCACTTAACACAATCGAGATATGTTCTACGCTAGCCAAATCCAATTTAATTTCCCTACAAAATGTGGAGGAGGCTATTCAAAGAAAAAGCCTTCTTTATGACAAGGGTGGGGAGGAACATTACAATGTAATCTCCGCTTTTATAAAGAGTATGCGCGGGTCATCCCCAGATGCGGCGATATACTATCTCGCACGAATGCTTGAAGCAGGAGAGGAACCCCTTTTCATTGCACGAAGGATGGTAATCTTTGCATCGGAGGATATCGGCAACGCGGACCCACAGGCGATACAGGTGGCCATTGCGTGTATGCAATCATATGATTTTGTCGGTATGCCCGAGGGGTGGATCCCTCTGGCACATTGCGCAACATATCTTGCATCCGCGCCAAAGAGCAAGGCCGCATACAAATCATATATGTCCGCCAAAAAGGATATTGATCAACATGGAAATCTAGAAGTTCCAATGCATATCAGAAATGCCCCAACAGATCTGATGAACAAATTAGGTTATGGTGAAGGATACAAGGATCCACATAGTTTCGAAAATAACTTTGCACTTGATACGAATTATCTTCCAGAAAAAATCAAGGATGCAAATTACTACTATCCAACTGAAAGTGGTTACGAAAAAATAATCAAAGAAAGACTAAATAA
>CAZHVX010000026.1:0-12667 GCA_964536295.1 uncultured Pseudomonadota bacterium | reverse complement strand
TAGCTTATCAATCCGATGATTCCAGCCGCCCAGCAATAATATCCAAAAATAGAGAATCTACCCTTAACGATCAGTGATAACATCCATTTTACACAGAGATAGCCAACCGCGGCAGCCGCCAAAAAACCGGCTATGACAGGCATTATATGCATCCCAAGTAGTCCGCCCAATTCCTTTATATCAAGAACGGCAGCCCCTGATATGGCGATGATGGACATCAAAAATGAAAATTTAGCGGCAAAGAGACGATCTCTTTTTAAGAATAGCGCTGCCGCAATAGTTGAGCCTGACCTTGAAACACCGGGGATAATTGCAAGCGCTTGTGCACATCCAACCAGAAAACTATTTTTAAAATTAATATTATTATTTTCCGGATATGATTTCAGGTATCTTGTCAAAAATAAAAATGTTCCGGTGAACAACCACGCAATCGAAACAACTAAGATAGATGTAAACATCTCCTCAATCTGATCCTTAAACAAAAGCCCCACAAAAACCGCGGGCATCGTTGCCAGAATTAATTTACCCATCATCTTGAAATCACGATTTTTTAAGATGCTCCATACATCTTTGTATAAAACCAAGAACACCGCCACGAGGGTTCCAATGTGCAGAACCAGATCAAATGCAACCTGGACATTACCCGCTGCATTCCACCCAAAGATCTGTTGCAACGCAACCAGATGCCCCGAACTTGAAACGGGCAAAAACTCCGTCGCCCCCTGAACGATCCCCAACAAAATTGCCTGTAGTGTAGATAAATTTTCCATATTAAATTTTGTTTAACGGTTAAGTTGACGAAGCCCGTATCGTTTTTCGGTTATGGTGACGTTACCTTAAACGTAACCGATACGGGCAGCGTCACCCAAAAACGTTATCTCAATTTTGTCCCCGATAAAACTGTCTGTATATTTGATAACTGTTATATAGTTTAACACCATAACATATGGGAGTGGTGGAAAATACTGTTTTTTCAAAAATTGTCATCCCTGCCTTCGCAGGGATGACATCGAAAGGCATTTTCCACCACTCCCCATATATAAGAACGACCTGGAAATCAAGGAATGTATCCATATTACATAGCTGTCCTGAGTATACCTCTTAGTAGGTTCAACCCTCCAATAGATGAAGACATTGACAATGGGGCCAAATAACATATACATGGTTTCACAATTTTACAATTATGAGGTTTTTAACGTGAAACAGGTAAAAAATGAAATGAAAAAGCGTGTTCTCTTAACAAGTGTCTGTCAGCCCTTTGGTGAAAAATATGGTGACAGCTTTGGAGTCTCTTATGAGGGGACGCATCAGCTACTCTGGGCCCAGGGCATTTTCCGTCCAAGGTCTACAACAACTCAATGGGGGATAGATTTTATTGCCGAAAACCTGGAGGCTCCGACAATAACCCTACATTATCCATCAATAAAACAATTTATTAAGGAAATCAAAAAGGGTTACGATTATATTGGTATTGCCTTTGTGGTGCCAACTTTTCACAAGATCAAGCCGATGGTCAGCGCAGTCAGAAAATATGCGCCCAATACAAAGATCGTTCTTGGAGGATACGGAACAATAATTCCCAAGGAGGAATTGGCTCTCTATTCAGATTATATCTGTTGCGGTGAGGGCGTTGCCTTCATGAGAGATCTGCTGGGTGAACCACCCATTACAACCTTCAAGCAACCCTTAATAGTAAAACAGAGTTATCTGTATTCTTTGCCAATCCTCGCGCGAGTTGGTTACGTGTTTGCTGGCCTGGGATGCCCCAACGGTTGTGATTTTTGTGTGACTTCCCATTATTTTAAGCGGAAGCACGTAAAGCTCCTTCCAACCGGTGAATCTATAGCGAAGGCCATACAGGATGTGCAAAGAAAGAGCCCTGATGTGAATAGCATCTGGATTAGCGATGAAGATTTTCTGATTGATCAAAAAAGATCACGTGATTTTCTTGAAGCCGTGCGAGGCATGGATAAAATTCCATCGCTTTCGATTTTTGCAAGCATACTTTCGCTCTCACGTTTCACGGTGGAAGAGTTGGTGGAGATGGGGATTGATTGGATATGGATTGGGTTTGAGGGAAAGAAGGCTGGATATAGTAAAATGCAGGGAAGGTCTTTTAAAAAAACCTTTGCCGAGTTGAAACACCATGGAATCACTGTTATGGCATCCATGATACTGGGTTTTGACTACCAGACGCCGCAAATCATTCAGGAAGAGTTTGATGAATTAATGAGCTACAATCCCTCACTCTGTCAATTCTTGATTTACGGTCCAGCGTTATGTACTCCTGCATATGAAAAATTTAATCGAGAGAATAGACTTCTGGATCTTGATTATCGTTACCAGGATGGTTTCAACTGTGGTTTTACTCATCCACATATAAACCCCGAAAAAATGGTGGAGATACAAAGAGATTTATATCATCAAGAGTATAAAAAACTCGGACCAAGCATTTATCGTACCCTTGGAGACTGGTATTCAGGCTATCTGACACTCAAAGATCATCCAAATCCTAAGATAAGAGCCAAAGGCAAGGCCATGGGAGCCAAAACCCATGGGGCGCTTGCAGCGTTTCCGGTTTTTATGAAATACTACAAAGAAAATCCTGACGTTCTTCGCGATATCGATTCCCTTGGCAGGGAAATCGAAAAATCCATTGGGGGATTGTGTTTTAAAGAACGTATTTTTTCAAAGCTTCTTCCTCTGGCTGCTGGGTTTACTGAGTTCAAGCTAAAGCACAAGTTGTTTCAACAACCTGAATACCTACGCTATGTGTATCGAGCCGAAGGAAAAATCAAACGTCAATCCACAGCAGCGATGCCAAAAAGTTGGGGCACCGTTGGTTGATTTTGTAGCCTTGTGTGCGCTTTTACATTTAATAGATACAACCCAGCATACTTCACCTAGAAATAGTAACTACTAATTGGTTCATCATTCGTCTTTGTTTTTTTTAATTACACCAGTTCCAATCCCTGCCGGCTGAGCTCTAGCGGACCCCGTATCTACTACTGGCCTCCCAATTCCGAAGTACAATATATCTGCTTCGTCTCCACCCTGTTCTCGCAATTCCTTGGTTGCTTCAATGACAGTGTCAGCAGTTATATTAGGATTGGCTGATGAAAAAACAAACACCCCGCCTTCACCAAGATACCACATCGGGATTAAAAGATGATCGATATTTCGTGGAACAAAATAAGCTTCTATTCTTCCAATTTTATCATACGTATCGGGAATAATATCATGCAACGATTCCCACGTCTCAGGATCAAAGGCATTTCTTTGAACAATGGCAACATTATCACCAACAAAAACACCTGGCTGTTGTTCTTTAGCATTAAATTGTTCTACCAACCTTTTTGCTCTATCGGGCTTATCCTCAATAACAACGACAAAATTACTATCATCAATATTTGCTATCTCATTTGTACCCGGCCCAATTAAGAC
The DNA here is from genome assembly GCA_964536295.1 of uncultured Pseudomonadota bacterium. Lineage (GTDB taxonomy): Bacteria > UBA10199 > UBA10199 > CAZHVX01 > CAZHVX01 > CAZHVX01. The sequence goes on along the minus strand of CAZHVX010000026.1, from coordinate 9,223 downwards.
AACAACTTCATTTTTGGGTGTTTCAAAATAAGCCTGAACACTTTCAGGGACCTGATCTGTTGATAAAGACTCTTCGCCAACAGGGAAAAGCGTTGTGGCTTCATTTGGCAACAATCCATCAATTACCGCCCTTGCAACATGTTTTTGTGCTATTTTTAAAAATCCAATCACATCCTTTAATTTACCAATAGCCGCTCTATCTCCACTAAATATAGTAGATATGTTGTTTTGTAAAAAAGCATTTCTTTTTCCAGACGCTTCTATTGTAGAATTATCAAGTACATCCAACCAATCATCTTTAATTCCTTCATCTCCACCCATTGCCTTAAAAATTGCAACAAATGCAGCAAATAATGTTTTATCTTCTAATGCCCAATTTTGTTTTTCTAAATCTACAAGTATGCTCACAGCATCTTTATAAACTTTTGCCCTGATCGAAGGATCTTCTGCGCCATGAGCATGGCTGCTATGGGTTGAAAATGCCTCAGCAACAGCATCAAGAAAAGCGTCTACACGTTCTTTCAACGGGGCGTTCTGATTTGGCAATGTTACTTCCGACCCTTCCAATAAGCCAACATCTGCTAACTCTGCATATCGTGTTGCTACTCCAGCGGAAATTGCTTTAGGAACATTGGCCCAACCAACTTCTGCACCAGATTCAATTTGTGCAACAGCGGTTGAAAATAAAGGTTCTTCAAAAGTTTCTTCACCGGCCATGGCTTGAGCAGCGGCTGCAACAAGATCTGGATCTGTTGGGCTGCCTTCCGGTTCTGCTGGCTTTGGTTCCGCTCCCTCTGATGGAGCCAGTGATGGATCTAGCAGCGGTCTTCCCGGTCTTCTTTGATCAGATTCAAGCGGAGGACGCGTATCAGCAATTGTAAAGTCCCCATCTGTAGTTTCAAGGTCTGGTCTCCTATCTTCCGCACCAGGGCCTGCTTGCTCCTCTAAGATTTTTAACATCTCGGGTGCTATATCTTCTGGCACATCATCACCGAATAGAAACGCCCCTTGGTCCGGTCTATCTTCCGGCAGAACTGACATTCCATATGCAAGCTCTGGCATCGTAGCTTCAAACTCTCCATCTATCGTCTCGCCGTTTACAACTAGACCAGATTCTCCTTGTGGATTGCCCGGCCCACCACCTGGGCTCCTGCTACTTACAACCAGCAAACTTTTCCCTGGAGCATGCGCATTGCCGCTTGCAGCGACAACTAACTGTTCTCCTTCGGCTCCAAATGCTTCCAATGCGGCCAGACCTATTCTTGCATGTTCAATGCTTTCTGATATCTCGCTCAAGCCATCTTGTAACCATGGACTATTATCATGAGCATCTAAAAAATCTCTCAATTCCTCTTCTCTTGATTCAAATTCCTCCACTCCAAAGTCTTCAGCTATCACTCTATTGCGCCATGCAGGATTTGTTTCTGCACCAACTTTTTTGAATGGTCTGAATTGATTTCCAAAATAACTTGTTAATTGTCTAAATGTAATAGCGTCAGCATTTTCTCCGTTTGCCTTAAGAGTTCCTTCTAGGGTATCCACTCCAAAACCTGTGTTTTGTTCAAAGGAGGCTTTGGCAACATCTGTTTTAAATATTTGTCCAAGCACTTCAATTTTAGCAGCCGGAGCAATTCGGCTTGACCCTTCACCAGTTCCAGCGCCCATCATGGAAAACGTGTTGGTTGAGTTTTTAGTAAACCTGTCCAACCAGCCGCCCAAAGCCTTGACTCCCCTCCCCACAAAACGAACCGCACTAACTAATAAACCATAATCTGCTCTTATCGGCGTTTCATCTCCGAATGAATAGGTATCCGCTGCTTCTGTAGATAATTGACCTGCGCTTTCAACCGACACTACAAAAACATCAAGGGCATCTACAAGGCTTATAACTTTATAATGCACAATGCCATACATATGCCAATAAGCATCTCTACTTTGTCCTTCAACCAAACTTAGAACATTTCCAATTCTTTCATTTACTGGCAGCTTACTATTCTCTGCTTCAAATCCAGAGACCAAAAATTCACCATCTGGAATTGAATCCGTAAAAAGATTCCATGCCGCAAGCATGATCCTTTCATCTCTTGTTAGACCTGTACCTATTTGTTTAAGATATAATCTTGCCATTCTTAGATTTTCATCTATGCTTCTTTGTTCATGAATGAGCCAACGTTTTTCATCGAAATCACCTCTATTATCGACAAATTCCTTTCTATTTCCTCCGGCTACTTTTCTTCCAAATATTTCAGCAAATGATTCTACTAACTGGATAAGTTCTAGATGCGGAGTTTTTGGTGACCCCTTCGATCCTCCAAAACCCATCGGAACTCCAAACACAGCCATTCCTAATGTGTTTCCACTTCCAATCCCGCTAGATCCGCTGGTGGTCGGCACTGGGTCGGACCCGGAACCATGACGGTTCTGGGCAGATGCATCATTTAGTGACACATCTGGAGTATGTTGTGAAATGCTAAGTGATGGGGGAACTCCGTCACCTTCGCTATTTGGCCGACCACCCGGATCTAAAATATCTTTATTGCCTTTATTTTTAGGCATTGTTATTTCAATAAATGTGCGTTCACCTGCTCTTTCAAAACTGAAATGCTCATCTGTTAAACCTTGCGATCTTAAAGTGGCTTCAATCTCGCTCTCTACTAATGATTTTTCAGAAGCAGCTTCACCGATGTTGACCGAACCTGTTGTGTTTTCTACGCTTCTTGTTTCGGGATCTATAAAACCTGGTGTTTGTGCAGAAATTCCTAAATCGCCTGTTTCAGACGAATCTTTACCTAAAATAACCAATTGGTTAAAAACCGTTTCGTTGCCCGCAGCAAGATGGGCCCTTGTTGCTTCGACATCTACCAAGGTGTTACTTTCAACCCTTCTGCCTGTAACATCTTCGTAATAAGCAGACATCGCAGTATCACTTGTAAGATCGGTCTGGCCTCGCTCTAGAAAATCCATAAATTTTGGATAAACCGAATTTTCATCCGCTATATTATGTCTAAAAATTCTATCCGGCCTTCCGGTTCTTTCATAAGCCATGCTCAAAAGAAGTTTGTAAAAGCCTCGCCCTTGAGACGGCTCGCCAGCAACCGCATGCAATGTGCCAAGCTGATCTCCATGCTCCGTATGTTCCAACTCATAAGTTAACATTGCATCATAATTAACAACTCCACCTTCAAAACTTTGTGACCCACCTTGAATTAGATATAATTTTTCCAGTTCCCCGTTCTGTTTATTTACAATATAGAGATGGTATTCACTGCCCTGTATATCAAGTCGCACGACTTCAACTATTACTTCTTCTAGCGATTCAGTTTTTATCGGATTCGGCTCTTTCGGATAAGCGCTTGTGATTGTTACAGGCTCCATCGATTGAGAAGATAGGATTCTTGTTTCTCTTAAAATATTTCTACTAGTGGTTGCTGGAGGATTCAAACCATGTATTGTATCTACCAACTCAGTGGGATTAGGCCTTAAGGATATGTTTCCAGCCAGATATCCAGCGACGCCCTCAGGTGGTACTGGCGTTAAGCTATAGCCACTGCCTTCAAGTAGAGGATTTACAAAATCCATTAGCCCATCCAAGCTATCTATTTCTGGAAAGTTCTGCGCTAAAGCAGCCTTCGCTTCCTGCTCTAACAATGAAAGTGTTTTTTCAATTTCACCTTGCGGAACACCCAAGGCTTTAAATCTATCTGCCAAATATAAATCAGGGTTAGACAGAACAACCTGACCGTTTGGCTTCAAAGAAAATCCAGGAGCAAGCCTATCACCAATAAAACCCTGCGTCATATCTGACAGTGTTTCGCGTCTTCCATCCAGAACTGCTTGCAATTCTTGGTTCGCTGTCTCCAACATTGGAGTTTCGGCTTCATAACCAAACACTCCAGAACCTTTTAAACCAGGTAACTCAACCTGGACGCCACTTATCTTACTAATCAGATCAATTGTCGTATTTTTTGCATCGTTAAAATTTTGTTCCGCTCTCAGCTCTGCCACTTGTACATCGGAACTTAGTGTTCCCTCAACATCCACACTCCAACCACTTCCTTTAAGGGCTCCGTTAATTAACCCTAGTTCTTCTTCCGTATAATCTTCTACACCGGTAAAAACCTTTTGGGCTTTGTCCCGTAAGGCAACAAGTTGATCAATCTCACAAGCTTTTAATCTATCTAATTTTGTTGCCTGCGCAGCATCTCCTAATAGAATAGTTGCTAATTCAGCAACCAAAGCATCTCTTGACTCTGAAGAGCCACCTGTCCCGTCATTTTTTTCACCATTACTGCCCCATGGAACAACGCCCGGCGCAAATATGCCCAAAACCCCCAATAACGGATCAGATTCTGGAGGAACACTTTCACCAAAGGGCTGCTCGACAACTCTTGCATCAATAATTCTGCCTGGTCGTTCCGGTGCTTGTTCCGGAACCACCGGAGGTCTTCTAATTAATATCGGATTCCCTGCAGTTTGTGCTCTTGTTTCCTGAGCTGGACTAAATGGTTGTTGTGTTTTCGGTGTTGATTCCGGTCTGAACTCTGCCCTCTCTAAATATAGATCTCCATATGTTGATAAACGAAGTTTCCAACCATTTATAAATACTGTATTAAGACTATCTATCTTCTCCCGATCCCCGACAAGGTTCTCAGATAACGTTGTACCCAATAAAGCTGCCGCCAATTTTTCTAAAAGATAATCGGAAGCCTCCCCTAAAGCACGAACAAAATCCTTACTATATTCTTTCTTAATTAGAATACCCATTTTCTTAAGTGCCAAGATTGTATCTTGCAGAGATTTTGCGCGATTTATTTGTTTTATCTCACTATCTGAAAATTCTCTTGTTTCTGGAACAAGCACAATCGTCCTACCATTTGGAAGAGTAATTCTAACCGATTCAGTCGTCCAAAAGCCCAACTCCTTTTGTAAGTCTGTATCATTAACCTTATAACTATAAACATCACCTGTAACCGGTGTTAAATTAGCTGAAGCCACCATCAATAAATTTCGACCTTGATACAGTCCATTTCTTTTGAAAATAATTTCAGCTTCTAATCCGGCACTTGCACGTCCGAGGCCCATTCTTCTAAATTCATAAATGGTTGTATCAAAAACATCTATTAATTCCGAATGTAGACGAATTAGATCGCTTGCGGAATCGGACCCTTCCATTTCCTCGAGGATTCGTTTACGTTCCGATTCTAAGCGTCCAAACATTTTTTCAGCTCTCGCTTTAATCTTTGGGGCAACATATTTTGTTTCGATGGGCTTAAATGCCTTACCTACAGCACCACCTAAAACATGCAATAAAACCAATTCTTTTGCAAAATGCCAAAGCTGCTCCGGTTGAAAGTTTCTAGAAAAGTTACCCTTCAGGTCCACACCTCCGGACCAAACAATTTGATCTAGGGTTTCAACCGCACTTGTACCTACAGCAAATATTGGAACACCGGCTACGACTTCTAACGCTTTTTCTCCGGTCCATAAAGCAGCGCGTCCAGCAAAACCGGCACCCGCTACTGCTTCAGCAAGAACTGCTCCTTTTGCCATAACTTTATCAAGCACCTTCATTCCAAACGATACCTTGGCACCAACACCAGATAAAGTTTCAGCCGCTACTACACCAGCCTCTAACCTTGCAAGCTCTCTTGCCACTTTAAGCGCGTGCCCCAAATGTTTTGGGATTGTAAATGCACCCAGAAAGGCAATGTGCATCATCCATGAACGTGGATTAAAAAATGTGTCAGTCCCAACTATAGCATTTACTGTTTGAATACCGGTTCCAAAACCCAAAGCTGTCATAAGAAATAATTCTAAACCGCCAATACCAGCCGATTGGCCAAGTAGGCTTGCGCCGCGAGAAAGAATGATGCCAGCTGCTAAAGCAACAACATGAATCGCCATCATCTTTCTTTTATAACTTTTAAATGCTGAAATTTGAGCCTTTTCAACATCTTTTTTAATTCGATCAAATAATGGAGATTGTTTCAGTGTCCCCAAAACATGCGATATTCTAGATTTTCTTAAAGACAACTCTTGTAGTTGTTCTTCAGCAGTCCCGGCCAAAAGTGGCGTTAGAAACTCATTTCTGACTATTTGAATTTTTTTTAGAGCATCCGTAATATTTGAAAGATCTATACCTTCTTCTCTGCAAAAATCTCCTTGAGCTTCAATTGAATCTTCCAGACCTTCTAAAGAAGCCAAAAGCTGGAAGTTACTAATGCTTGAATTGAAACCTTTTAAAGCACTGTCAAAACTGATTTTAGCTGTAAGACCTTCTGCTTTTCCAAAATATGTATCATTTGCAATGTTTGCAATTAATTTTCTAAATTCCGACATCTGCTTGGCAGGACCCATGTCAAGCTTTCTTATATTCCTCCAATATTCCGGATAAGTTTTTGCTAACCCAACCACAACCGGCTCCATAAGCTTTCCTGAATAGGCGGCCAAAGCCATTCTCAAACGCTTTATTTGTATTGAAATTATTTTATCTTCGTTAATTAAACTTTTCTGGTTGCATTTTTCTAATGTCGAAATTATTTCATCTAAATCGGCAAAGCCTTTCAGTTCAGGATGATTTTCCCAACCCTTCATCACCTCTTTCGCTGCCCTGGCAACATTCAATGCTAATTGTTTCGTCTCTAACCATTTTTGTGGATGCTCGCTACGAGGAAACTCTTCTAAATCTTTGATTCCAGCTTCAACTTTTCCAACTCCTTCGATCAATAAACCTATTATTTGAAGCTCCACGCCCATTTGAACTTGAGAAAGAGTCTCTTTTGAAGCTGGATCAATCGCTATAAAACCAACTTTTTCGATAAACTCCTTCATTAAACTAACATCAAACGACTTGCTTGCTGCTTGGGCACTTATTGTGGAAGGAATTCCTTTAATACCTGGTACAATACCTATTTTTGAATCTAAATCAGATGCAGCATTAACTGCTCTTTGTGCATAAAGTGTAAAATTTGCTTTTCTTAAAATGGCTGCCTTTGATAAAACTTGATAGAATATTTTTTCAATTTTTGCACAACTTTCATCAAAAACAGGGATAAATGGAATCTCTCCAGCCAATAAATTAGAGACAAAAGGATTGTCAATTAAACCCTTGGCTCCTAATTTTGCTATAAAACCGCCTTCGACGTTATCAATCTTAACTAGTAGTTTATTTAATCTTGAAGACAACTCACTTAAAAGCAACAATCTTTTTGGAAGGCTTAAATTTTGCAATTTACCAACCTCTTGTGTCAATGCATACATATCCTGAATATCTTGCACACATTGTTCCATTAAATAATGGTTGCCTTGTCCGCTATTTAAAGCCGAAACCAAGCCCTTAAACTGTCCCCAGTTTGAATCTTCGACTATCTTTTTTTCCTCATTTAAGGCTTTCTCAAAACCCTCCAAAGTTAAATTAGAATTCATTACGACATTCGCAAGATCTTCCCTATTTCTAAGTTGATCTACAAATAACTCTAATTTCGAATCAAGAATTGGCTCACCCTTATCTTCGCAAAATCCACCAATGGGCAATTTATCCAAATCTTTAATTCTGAAAGGATTGTGTTTTTCTTCTGAGATAACTGGTCCCTCTTGACTAGCCTTTAAAAACCCGGATTTCCAATAACGCCGATAAGTATCTTGGATTGGCTTTGTGTCTAAATATGCTGGAGCATAATTCTCATTAAAAAGAACGTCTCCCAAAAGATGACCATCTTCTCTATGGCTTAATGTAAATCTTTGATGTTCAGGAGTATGGGGATCCATCTGTGTCCACCAAGAAGTTTGCATCTCCCAATATTGGATTTGATTATATTTCTTTTCAAACAAATCAACCCATCTCAAACAGTCTTCAATCGACATGTCGACTGTCTCTTCAGCTTCAATGTGGATCTTTAAATTTGTTATAACTTTTTCCAATTGAGGCGGAACACGATATGAGTCGTAAGACTTTTTTCCACCAGCTAGGCTCATGAGATCTGGCTCATTAACATCATTTTCAGAGTTCGAAAAATATAGGCCATAGGCCTCGCAAAGCTTTTCCGCCTTACTAAGCTTGAACAGCTGCTTTGCCCTCTCACCTGCTCTTTTTAATTTTACCTTATCGCCATCAAGAAAAGCTATTTTAATTTCATCATAAATTTTGGCCGCAAGCACGCTGGCGGATCTAGTATCTATTCCATTTATCGCATTTAAAACATCGAAGGTTTTTTCAATCCTTTGAAGCTCTTTAAAGGATTTCTTGGCAATCGCTATATTATTTTCCGCGGTCCATTTAATTCTTGAAACGCGATCTAAAAGAAAATCAAAATCACCTTTGCGCCCTCTTTTAATCTTGTTTTCTACAAGTTCAGCCTTGCTTCTTACGGAAATCATTCTTCTTTTATAGAGCTGAATTGCATTTTCGAGCCTACTATCAACGGGGATGGTTATTTCCATGCCCACAGTCAACGTATGAATATCTTGTAAATATAGCTCATCTAAAACTACTGGAATAATTTGTGGAATTAGATCGGGATGAAAGCCTTCTCGAAGAAGAACTGCTTCCAAAATATATTCATTTGTACGAGACTCATCAAACGGAGCTTCTTTAAAACCAATTATTGCTTTTTTAATAAAAAGATCTAAGTGACAAAGCTTATCTTTTGGATCCCATGGTCCTTCAAAGCGGTCTCTTGTTAAATATATTAAATCGAATGTAGCAAAATCGGTTTTTGACTCAGATTGCGTTCCTACATTGGCAGGATTCTGCGAAACCGCACTGTTTGTCCGGTCATCTTTTTTTCGTGGTTGGTTATTTTCTAAATCGGATACAAGACGGCGATCGCGCTCAAGGCGCTCTTTTTCTTCCCGTCTTAATACATGAATTGGAGGACCTCCCGGTCCACGTATTTTGCCACCAGATATCATTTACATCCGACCCTTTTTAAATTCATCCAGTTGCACCCTTCAAAGAAGAGATTCCCCGCAACTAGACAAACGTCACCATTATACAGAGTAATCTATATAATGATTATCGGCATTTATCCGACTAAAGTTGCTTTTTATGCAATTTTTTATGCATCTGTCAACCCCCAAAATCACACTGTGTGGAAAAAACAGGAGGTCGAAAGGATGATCCTAACAATGAAAGAAAACAAGAGGTTACACGTGATACAAGAGGTTTTGGTAACTACTCAGGTTTTTGAAGTGAATACCGTAACCCATTGAAAACAAAAGGTGT
>CAZHVX010000025.1:0-18411 GCA_964536295.1 uncultured Pseudomonadota bacterium | reverse complement strand
GAATGATGCAGGGGATGGATATGGGCGACCTTGGAAAAATGCTTGGATAACCGTTAGGTTCGTTAAGTTGGTTTTGTTCGTTTTGCTCGTCAAGTTTTCACGAACCAAACGAACGTAACGGGCTAAACGGTCCAAACGATTAAATGAATCTACTGAATCCTATAGATAGGTTGGTGCATGAGTTGAGTAAGCTCCCGGGGATCGGTGAGCGTACCGCAACTCGTTTGGCCTTTTATATCCTACGATCAGATTCTGCGTATGCAAAATCAATGGCGCGTGCGCTAATCGATGTCAAAGAAAAGATCAGACTTTGCAATCTCTGCTTTAATGTCACCGACAAGGACACGTGCGATCTCTGTCTGGATCCCAGGCGTGACAGGAGTATTATCTGCGTTGTTGAGGAACCATCCGATATGGTTGCGCTAGAGAAGACAAATAATTATCGAGGACTATATCATGTATTGCATGGTTCACTTTCACCATTGGATGGAATAGGGCCAAGTGACATTAAGGTTGTTGAGCTTATAACGCGTCTTCACTCAGGTGAGGTTCGCGAGGTTATCGTTGCAACAAATCCAAATGTTGAGGGCGAGGCAACTGCACTCTACATTTCAAAATTAGTCAGACCATCCGGAATCAAATTGACCCGTATCGCATCCGGGATCCCCGTCGGTGGCGATATCGAATATGTCGATCTATCCACCCTATCCCGTGCCCTAGAAGAGCGTCGGGATATTGTTTAAAAACGGTCTTTTTGCCCATAATTTTAAATTGTTTAAGCCGATTTATTTGAAGAAAATCTATTAATCGAAAACTCTTGACATATGAGGGCTTAGGAGCGAAATTGCCCCCGCCGGAATTTAGAACTTAGAATTTAGCTGAGTGCTGAGAGGTGAGTTTCTCTCAGCTAAGTTCTCTCAGCTTTCAGCTTAAAATAAAGGAGAAAAAGATGGCAAGGAAGATGGTACCCTATGATGGAAACTCGGCGGTTGCGCATGTTGCACACGCCGTTAATGAAGTAATGACAATCTATCCAATCACGCCTTCATCTGATATGGGCGAGATTTGTGATATCAAGTCGGCCAAGGGCGAGACAAATATCTGGAACTCCGTTCCAAAGGTTTACGAGATGCAATCAGAGGCCGGGGCTATTGCCGCGGTCCATGGTGCGCTTTGTCAGGGTTCGCTCTGTACAACCTTCACTGCATCGCAGGGTTTATTATTGATGATTCCAACGATGCACAAGATCGCGGGTGAGTTGATGTCATGCGTGATTAACGTTGCCGCAAGATCAATTGCGTGTCAGGCGTTGTCGATCTTTGGTGATCATAGTGATGTTATGGATGTTCGTGCAACCGGCTTTGCCCTGTTGTCATCGGCAAGTGTTCAGGAGGCTATGGATATGGCCCTAATTTCACAGGCTGCAACGTTGGAGTCGCGTATCCCATTCATACACTTCTTTGAGGGTTTTAGGATCTCTCACGAAATCAAAAAGATCGAAGAACTTACAAAAGATGATATGCGCGCAATGATAGATGACAAGCTGATTCAGGCTCATAGAGATCGCGGGATGAATTCAGAACATCCAACTATTCGCGGAACGGCTCAGAACCCCGATGTTTACTTCCAGGGAAGAGAAACCGTTAATAAATATTATAATGAATGTCCAAATATCGTCCAAAAGACAATGGATAAATTTGCGAAGATTGTTGGACGTCAATACAATTTGTTTGACTACGTTGGTCATCCAGAAGCGGATCGTGTTATTGTTTGCTTAGGTTCTGGGAGTGAAGTTGCCGAGGAAACAGTAGAACACCTAAACAATAACGGCGAAAAGGTTGGAGTTATCAAAGTAAGACTTTATAGACCGTTCCACACAGATTCATTTTTGAAAGCGCTGCCAAAGACCGTTAAGAAGATCTCTGTTCTTGATAGAACAAAGGAGCCAGGTGCCTTGGGCGAACCCCTCTATCAGGAAGTTATCACTGCATTAAATGAGGCCCGTGCAGAGGGTAAACTTAAATGTGAAGAGATGCCAGTGGTTGTTGGCGGTCGCTATGGCCTGGGTTCTAAGGAGTTTACTCCTGCAATGGCTAAGGCTGTTTTTGATAATCTTTCCGAAGATGATCCAAAAAATCATTTCACCGTTGGTATTGTTGATGATGTCACGAAAACAAGTTTGGATTATGATGCAAGTTTTCATATCGAGGGTGATGTCTACCGCGCAATGTTTTATGGCTTGGGCGCGGATGGTACCGTTGGTGCAAATAAAAACTCGATCAAAATAATAGCGTCAACAACTGACCACAATGCGCAGGGTTACTTTGTTTACGATTCAAAAAAAGCAGGATCGATGACGATCTCGCATTTAAGGTTTGGTAAAAAACCGATAAGGAAACCTTATCTCATTTCATGTGCAAACTTTTTGGCGTGTCATAAATTTTCATTCCTTGAAAAATATAACATGTTGAAGAATTTAGAAAATGGCGGAACTTTCTTGCTTAATTCTCCATATTCATCAGAAGAGGTTTGGAACCATATTCCATATGAGGTTCAAAAGCAGATTATCGACAGAAAAGCCAAGTTTTATGTCATCAATGCCATTGAAATAGCCGAACAGCTGGGCCTTGGCGCGCGCATCAATGTCATCATGCAGACCGCATTCTTTAAGATCTCTGGCGTTATGGATGACAAGCTTGCCTTAAATGAAATTGAACAGTCGATCAGAAAGACATATGGAAAAAAAGGCGACAAGATTGTTAATATGAATGTTGATGCGATGAAGGAAGCCGTCAGTAAGATTCATGAGGTTAAGTATCCCGATAAGGCAACAAGTTCGATTCATATGAAACCGCCGGTTCCAGATAGCGCTCCAGAATTTGTTAAGAACGTAACATCAATTCTTTTAAGACAAGAGGGTGATGACGTAACGGTTTCGCAGATGCCCAATGATGGTGTTTGGCCACTTGGAACAACAAAATATGAAAAGAGGAATGTGGCTGATCATATTCCAGAATGGGGCCCAGAAGCTTGTATCCAATGTGGTGTTTGTTCCGCTGTTTGTCCTCATGCCGCAATCAGGATAAAACTTTATGATCCAAATATTTTAGATAATGCCCCGGCAAAGATGAAGTCAGTTGATGCAAGGGGAGGTGCTGACATTAAGGGGATGAAGTGTACGATTCAGATTGCTCCTGAAGATTGTACAGGTTGTGGGACCTGTGTTCATTCATGTCCCAAAAAAGCTGAGGGTGCGCTAAAGATGGTTCCTCAGATTCCTATCCGCGAACAAGAAGCAAAGAATTTTGATTTTTTCCTGAATATTCCAGAAACAAAAAGTGGATTAGTGAAAAGGGATACGATTAAAGGTAGCCAACTAATTAGGCCGTTATTTGAATTTTCAGGTGCATGTGCCGGTTGTGGTGAAACTGCGTACGTCAAGTTGTTAACACAACTTTACGGCGACAGGTTGATTATGTCGAACGCCACGGGTTGTTCATCCATCTACGGCGGAAACCTACCAACCACGCCATATTGCACAAGAGAAGATGGCCGTGGTCCAGCGTGGAACAATTCGCTATTTGAAGATAATGCCGAAGTTGCGTTTGGTTTGAGGTTGTCGGTTGATAAGATGCGCGACTATGCATTTGAATTGGGTGCTGTCGTTGCGAATGAAACCTCTGAACTTAAAGGATTGATTGAAGAAATCAAAGGTCACGATCAATCAACTCAAGATGCTATTGAGAATCTTCGCGTAAAAATTGATGAATTGAAGGGCAAGCTAAAGGGGATTGATGGCGATTCAGCAAAGCGGTTATCCAATCACGCAGATTATTTCGTTAACAGATCTGTCTGGGCCATGGGTGGTGACGGTTGGGCCTATGATATCGGTTACGGTGGGCTGGATCATGTTATGGCATCTGGCATGAATGTAAATGTCCTCGTTATGGATACCGAGGTTTATTCAAATACCGGTGGCCAGGCATCTAAGGCGACGCCTTTAGGCGCGGTTGCGAAGTTTGCTGCAGGTGGAAAGCCAACTCCGAAAAAGGATTTGGGTCTCATGATGATGAGCTACGGAAATGTTTACGTTGCCCAGGTTGCTATGGGCGCAAATCCAAATCATGTTGTTAAGGCATTTGCCGAAGCCGGTGCCTATAATGGTCCATCAATTATTATCTCCTACGCACATTGTATAAACCATGGGATTGATATGACAAAAGGGCTGGATGAACATAAGTTGGCCGTCAACTCTGGGCATTGGTTGCTTTATAGGTACAATCCTGACCTGGCCAAGGAAGGAAAAAATCCATTAAAGTTGGATTGCAAGGAACCAAGTATTGATATAGCTGATTTTGTCGGCAAGGAAAATAGATACAGACAACTTATGAAATCCAATCCAAAGGCATCTGAGATGTTGATAGGTGAGGCACGCAAAAACATCAAACGTAAATGGAATCTCTATAAGACCCTATCGGAGATGGATTATAGTAAGTAGTGATACGTTGTTTATTGACAACTAAGCCTCAGGCCCGATACAATTCGTTTCAAGAAAGAGAGGGGAGATGGCATTTATCAACGAGAACACCAAAGAGATCAACTGCAAGATTGTTTTTTACGGTCCCGCCCAATGTGGCAAGACTACTACTCTAAAACAAATATTGAAGGAAGTGAAGTCTGGTTCGAAGGGGGAGCTTGTTTCGATAAATGCCGATGAGAGTGACAGGACCCTCTACTTTGATTTCGTTCCCCTGACGTTGGGGAAGATCAGGGACTATAAAGTTCGTTTGCATGTTTATACCGTACCTGGGCAGATAGGATATAGCACGGCCAGAAAAATTCTATCTAAGGGTATCGATGGCGTTGTATTTATGGCGGATTCGCAACTTGAAAGAATGGAAGATAATATTGAAAGTTTAAGTGAATTAAAGACGATCATTAAAGAGGAAGACCTTAATTGGAATATCATCCCAAAGGTGCTTCAATACAATAAAAGAGATTTGCCAAGCGTCATGCCGGTTGAGGAGATGCAGGGTGTTCTTAATTCCAATAAAGATCCGCACTTTGAAACGATCGCAATTACTGGCGAGGGTGTCTTTGATGCCCTGAAGGCAATTGGTTCCAAGGTTTTGTTGAGTTTGAGAAAATAATCTTTCAAAATCCTAAATTAGAAATTCTAAATCCGAAACAAACTATCTACCTGTCATCCTCGCGAACAGGCTGTGTCACAATTCAAAAATGTTGCATAAACATGCATTTTGTCATTGCGAGTCCGCCACAGGCTGGCGCGGCAATCCCGCGAGTGCACTGTTTACGAGGGATCGCCACGTCGCCCCGACATTCGTCGGGGCTCCTCGCGATGACATGCACAATTATTCGGTCGTTCTGAATTGTGACACAGCCTGGAATGCGGGGATCCAGTCTTTAATTAATTTCTGGTTTCAATATTCATACTTCGAGCTTGTTTCGGATTTCTGTATTCGGATCTTGGATTTGGAATTTTGGATTTTAAAAGTGCTAACCTTTATACGGATATCCATCAATAAGACGGGACAACAGATAAGCGGCATCTCTGTTCTTATACATGTCAACATAACTATCCGCAATTTCTCGATTACCAAGCGCGTTTGCAAATCCGATGGCGTTTGTTACTGAAGGTTTTTCTGCTTTTGCCGATTGCGGTGCCACAGGTTCTTCGGGCGGAATATATTCCGGCAATCCCTTTGGTCCATCTACCGTTTTGATCCTCTGAACCGAGCCACCTATCGGAGATATAACCTCAACATATGTCGGTCCCTGGGTTGGTGGAACTATATGGGAATAAGCCTGCCTGAATAAGGCAGCGATATCCGAGTACTGTGGTTTGATTGATAAGCCCATAGCCATATAAACCCCTTCTATAGTGATTATCGTATAGATGCAACCCGCAAGTTGCGTGCCATGGTTCGTCGTTTGTCGTTCGTCGTTTGTCGTTCGCAAAAAGTCAACAATACCATATAGTTATATTTCAAAACCCGTTGATAATTTAATTACATGTTTGAAGTTGTCAAGGGGCCCAAGGCTTAGTACATAAAGTTTAGCTGGAGGAGAAACCTTTATGAAAAAGATCATTTGCGGAATTTTAACCCTATCGTTCTTAGTAATCTCACTACATAGTTATTGTGAAACAAAGACGCTTCATATGGTGACATCGTTGGATCCTGAAGAGGCGGAGTTTTATATAAAAGATTTTGAGAAATACAGTGGCATAGATGTTAAATGGATTCGATTAAGTACAGGTGAGGTGATCGCAAGATTCAAGGCGGAAAAAAATCGTCCAACACAAAGTATTTGGTTTGGAGGCCCGGCAGCGGAATATATTGCTACAAAAAAACTGGGATTGTTGCAGCCATACAAATCGTTAAATGCGGAAAAGCTTCCGGTAAAATTTCGCGATTCAGATGGATACTGGGCAGGAATTTATTTCGGGGCGATTGGATTTATCTCAAACAAAAATATTATGAAGGAGAAAAATTTAAAGGCGCCAACATCATGGGCTGATCTCTTATCTCCGGATTTAACGAAGAAGATGACGATTTCATATCCGTACACCGCGGGGACGGGATATACAATACTGGCTTCACTTGTAGCCCTAAAGGGTGAAGATGCCGCGTTTGAATATTACAAGGAATTGGATAAACAGATGCACCACTACACAAAATCGGGGTGGGGACCGGTTTTAGAGGTCGGATTGGGTGAGGCCGCCGTAAGTGTTGTCTTTAATCAGGACGCCGCTAGAAAAGGGATTATGAAGGGTTATCCGATTGAGCTGACCTATCCCAAAGAGGGTACCGGATATGAGATAGGATGCGTTGCGATCGTCAATAATGCACCTGAGCTGGAAGAGGCAAAAAAATTCGTTGACTGGATTTTATCAGAGGGTGTGCAAAACAAAATGTACATGACCTACCGCGTTCCAATTTTGCCTGGCGCAAAATTGGATCCAAATTCAAAACGCCCTGAAGAACTCAAACTGGTCAATATTGATTTTAATAAATTCGGTTCCGATAGAGAAAGACTTGTTAAAAAGTGGAGAAGGATAATTAGGAAATAACTGAGAGAGCTTAGATCTTAGAACTTAGCACTAAGCACTAAGCATAGGATGAAAGATCAGATCAATAATTTGAAGAGGTTTTTTAGAGAACCAGTGTTGGCGGCTACAGTATTGATTATAGCTGCACTTCTGGTTCTTTTCGTCCTCTATCCAATTGGGTGTGTTTTCTATGAGAGTTTACTTGTTGATGGTGAATTGTCTTTGTCGAGATATAATGAATATTTTTCAGAGTCATATCTGGTCAAGCCATTTTTCAACAGCATAAAACTGGGGACTCTCGTTGCAATATTTGGAACGCTGATTGGATATTTCTTTGCATACTCTGTAACGCATGTTGACATTAAGGCAAAAAAATTCTTTTCAACTGTCGCAACATTTCCAATTATATCTCCACCATTCGTTATTGCGCTAGCTGCTATATTATTATTTGGAAGAAATGGATTGATTACAAAGAACCTTTTGGGTGGGGTATTCGAGATTTCCATATATGGAATGTGGGGATTGGTCATCGTTGAAACATTGGCTTATTTCCCAACCGCATTTATGGTGATGCGCGGGGTTCTAAAGTCGATAAATCCTGATCTAGAGGAGGCTGCGCTAAATCTTGGAGCCTCCAAGTTAAGGGTCTTTTTTACAATCGTTTTGCCATTATCATTCCCTGGTATTGCATCATCACTTTTATTGATATTCATCGAGTCCTTGGCAGATTTTGGAAATCCATTAATTCTTTCGGGTGATTTTAGTGTTCTGTCTGTTCAGGCATATCTTCAAATCACAGGGATGTATGATACGGGGGGCGGCGCAACATTATCCATTATGCTTCTCTTTCCATCTTTGATTGCGTTTTCTGTTCAAAAATACATAGTAAGTAAAAAATCATTTGTAACGGTAACTGGAAAACCGGCTGGCGGAACGAGGTCAAATCCAAGATGGTTCAAGGTACTGATTATAGCTATTTGCTGCCTTTTGACCTTTGCTGTGTTTCTATTTTACGGCACACTTATCATCGGAGCGTTTGTTAAGTTGTGGGGAATAGACTATTCATTCACGCTTGCAAATTTTACAAAGGTATTTTCAATTGGAAAAGATTATATAATAGATTCGCTACAGTTGGCTGCGATTGCTACTCCACTTATTGGAATTATGGGGATGCTTATTGCCTATATTGTTGTTAGGAAGAAGTTCTTTGGAAGAAAACTTTTGGAATTTACATCCCTATTAACATTTGCAGTGCCTGGCACCGTCGTTGGCATTGGATACATTATGGCCTTCAATGAATCTCACTGGTTCATGCCTTGGATACTCCAGGGAACACCATTTATTATAATATTAATCTTTGTATTCCGAAATATGCCGGTAGGGATTCAGGCTGGTACAGCGGCGCTGGCCCAGATAGATCCATCTATAGAGGAGGCCTCGGCAAGTTTGGGCGCCGGGTCATTAACAACGTTTAAAAATATTACATTGCCACTTATGACCCCGGCATTTTTATCAGGATTAGTTTACGGTTTCGTAAAGGCTATGACAGCGATTAGTGCGGTTGTATTTGTTGTGTCTGGGAATTGGAATTTGATTACAATATATGTTTTGAGTTTGGTTGAGACAGGTGAGCTATCATCCGCTGCTGCAATGAGTTTGATTTTGGTCTCAATTATATTGGTAGCTTTGGGTATAATTCACTTTGTTGTTGGTAAAATATCTAATAGGTATTTAACGACTAGTACTTAGAGCTTAGCGCTTAGCGCTTAGTTTAACATCTAAGTACTAAGCACTAAATTCTAGGTACTAAAATGGAGATCATATGAGCAATGTTGAGTTTCAAAATATTACAAAGATATTTAGAGGTCATTCAGGTGCGGAGGTTGTTGCCGTAGATAAGCTTAACCTGGAGATAAAAACCGGTGAATTGGTAACCCTGCTTGGGCCATCAGGGTGCGGTAAAACAACGATCCTGCGCATGTTGGCCGGTTTTGAGGAACCATCGGGTGGCGAGATATATTTAGATGAAAAAAATGTAGTTAATCTTCCACCAAATAAAAGAGATCTGTCGATGATGTTCCAAAGTTACGGCCTTTTTCCCCATATGAGCATATTTAATAATATTGCATATGGATTGAAGTTGAGAGGCTTTACAAAAAAAGAGATAAAACAGAAAGTTTTCCATATTCTAAAGCTAATGGATTTAAACGAGGTGGCTTCAAGGTCCCCTAGGCAATTATCTGGTGGCCAGCAACAGCGGGTTGCTTTGGCCAGGGCTCTTGTGATCGAGCCAAAGGTTCTTTTGTTTGATGAACCATTATCAAATCTTGATGCAAAACTCAGGGTCGCGATGAGGGAGGAGATAAGAAAGCTTCAGCAGCGCCTAAATATTACGGCGGTTTATGTTACTCATGATCAGGAAGAGGCGATGAGTATATCCGATAGAATAGTTCTGTTAAATTGCGGAAAGGTAGAACAGATGGGGTCCCCATCTGAGATATACCTTTATCCAAAAAATAGATTTGTTGCCAATTTTATCGGAAAGGCAAACTTTATCCCCGCGCGCGTTGACGGTATGGATGATAAATATGTCACAATCAGTATTGCAAATATTAAAACGCACCTCCCAAAACGTACGAGCGTGAAGCTTGGCGACAAAATAGATGTTGTGTTAAGGCCTGAAGCTATCAAGGTTGGGCAACCCTATGAAGGTAAGTTTCAGGGCTCCGTTGATTTTGTAAGTTATTTAGGATCACAACTTATCTATGAGGTTAAGGCGTTTGGACAAATATTAACAATTGAGATTCCAAATCCAAAAGGACAAATCGATTTTAAGGTTGGTGATAAGATTTCATTGTCATTTAATGAATCGCAATTGCACTATGTATGATTTAAGTTAGGCTAAATCAATGACGACGGTTTTGTTGTGTTTCTTTTCTTTTTCTTTATTTTTACTTGGGCACTTTTCTATCGGGGGAAAATAACCGAGGGGAAGCTCCAGATGTGGACGTTTCCTTTCCTCTTTTTTCTGATGATTCCTTTTAACCTTATCTATGATCTCTGGCCTAAGCATTTTATTAACCCTCTGCATTTAAGATAAAGCAAGTAATGTACCAGTCAAGGGCGCGAAGTGAATTTTTTTAAGTCCTTGAAATGATTGACTAAAGTTGCAGCCTAGCCCCTAAAATATTATATGACAATGTAGTTATTTCCCAAAAATGACAATTTTTCGTCACTAATTTGACAAAATTAGGCCATTTCGATGACTATGATCCTGGATTTAGGTGCTTCCTGATCACTCTCTTTGTGCTTCTGTTTGATTCTTTCTGTGGGATTTGGAACGTATAGGGGGATACGGTTATCTATATGCTTCTTTTCCCTCTCCCGTTTGAGTTTATCTATTACGGCTGGCTTTAGCATAACTTCCCTCTACCCTTATTATCGGCAAATTTCACAAAAAGTTGTTGTTTTTTAACCACAAAGGCACTAAGTCACTAATTTTTTTACTATTTTATCGTTGGATTGTTAAATGGTTGAATGCCTGCAGCTACCTAGAACTATTAGGCTGCAAAGTTTTTGGTGTTTTTGTGTCTTTGTGGTTTTAATAGATACAAAAAAAGGGCAACATTTTGTTGCCCGTATGTTATTATTATCGGCACAGTATATCCTAAAAGTTGCTAGGTTTTTTCGATTTTGACCAAAATAGACAAAAACGATTAATTTCCACTTTTTTTAGTGCAAAAAATGGCATTTACATTCCTATTTTTATCAAAAAAATGTTACAAAAGTGGTTTTTTACTGATATTTATACCTCAAATATGTTAGTAGATAGAACACTTTATATTGACTTTGATTAAATTGTTGTGTTCTTTATCCTAAATGTTTTTCACCGCTGAGGCGCAGAGGGTTTATGAAAACGCAGAATTAATATTTTCAGTGGTTTCTAATAATTTCAGCGTTTCTGTGATAAATAGGGGGAATGATGAGAAAAATATTGGTAATTATACTAATTGTTTTTGTTGCCGGGGTTTCCTGTAAAAAAGACCTAAGTTATGATATCGAAAGATCTTTGCTCGTTGCGCACCATAAATTGACTCCAGTGGATAGACCGACCCAGGTCATACCGGATCTTTCGATTGATCAAGCATATAAAATCCAGGACAGAATTTTAAGTTCCCTCAAAAAATTGGATGTTCCGTGGGTTGGTTATAAAATTTCACCCAAGTCACTTCCTGATCTAACTTATCCAGGGGGGATGGCTCCGGTCTTTGGACGTGTTATCAATACCTGGCTCAAGCCAAACAAGACAGAGGTCAACTCTTCAAAATATGTTAATCTATTTATGGAAAATGAGATTGCATGGATTATCAAAGACAACGTGCCGGTCGACGAAATAAAGACGAAGGAAGATTTGATGCCCTACATTTTGGGCGTTGCCCCTGCAGTGGAACTCCCGGATGTTCGCTTTAAGGGTTCGCTTGATGATGTCAATGGGGTTGATATCGCTACCGATAACGGTGCTGTTGGTGGAGTAATCATTGGTGAAGTAAAACCATTGGCTGACATGGATGTAGACAAGATTTCAGCCGTGATGTCCAGGAATGGTGAGGTGATAAGCGAAGGGAACGCAACCAATATTGCCGACTCCCAGTGGGATATTATGCTTTGGTTGGTTAATGAATTATCAAAGAGAAAAAAACCATTGAAAGCCGGGTGGTTCGTGATTACGGGTTCTATGGGTAAGTTTATGCCAGCAAAGCCGGGTCACTATGTTGGGGAATATGGCAAATTAGGCAAAGTCGAATACACCGTTAAATAAATTTTTGACTGGATTAACAGGATTATTTATTAAAATCCGAAGTTAGAATAACGAAATCCGAAACAAACTCGAAATAATAAATTCGAATTTCTAGTTTCTTATTTGTTTCGATGTTCTCGTTTCCAATTTCGCCTTTCAAGCAAATCCTGTAAATCTTGTCAAAATAAAATAGGATCACAGATTCCGGCTTTGTCAAAACCTTTTTTCCTCAAAAGACAAGCCTCGCATTCTTTGCATGGAGATCCATCACTTTTGGGATCATAACAAGTATGTGTAAGTGAGTAATCGACACCCAAGCTAATGCCGGTTTTAATAATCTCAGCCTTCGACATATTTATAAGTGGGGCATGAATCGTGATTTTGTGCCCAAAGCTACCCTCCTTTGTGCCAAGGTTTGCCATCTTTTCAAAGGCCTTGATGAAATCCGGTCGACAATCCGGGTAACCCGAGTAATCAACGGCGTTTGCGCCTATGAAGATGTCATGGCAGCCAACAATGTTGGCCCAACCCAAGGCGTATGATAAAAATATTATATTTCTGGCGGGAACGTATGTAATTGGAACCCCGTTTTTGCTTATGGAACCCTTGGGCACAGCTATTTCAGAGGTTAAAGCAGAGCCTCCAAATTGTTTAAGATCTATCGTTATAATTTTATGATTCTTGATTTGAAAATGGCTGACAATTTTTTTGGCTGAGCCCAATTCAAATTTATGGCGTTGACCATAATCAAATGATAGTGCGTAAAGATCAAAACCTTTTGATTTAGCGATAGCGGCGCACGTTGCTGAATCCAATCCACCACTGAGCAATATAATCGATTTTTTATTCATGATTATGTTTTAGAACTTAGAACTTAGTACTAAGCTCTAAGCTCTAAGCTCACTTCCCTCTTACATTCCCCCATAAATGTTTATGAAGTTGTATCTGAAACCTAACATGTAGTTTATCTTTAATTATCCAATCCGCCAGAGTGGTTGGTTTTAAGCGTGTTTCCGGACTCATCAAAACGTTGCATTTTAGATGCAGTTTATGCTTATAGATCGCTTCTTTTGCGAAAAAGTAATCCATCTTATCGGCTATGACAAATTTCACCTCATCATGTGACTGCAGATAATCAATGTTGCTCCAAAGATTTTGGTTGTCCATCTTACTTGATGGCGTTTTTATATCCATCACCCTTATGACTTCCAAAGGGATTTCTTTAATAGAAAGGCTTCCGTTAGTCTCCAACAAACATTTGTAATTTAAAGCGACTATTTGTCTGCAAAGCCTTCGCGTGTCCTCTTGCAGTAGGGGCTCACCTCCGGTAATGCAAACTAATTGTGTTGGATAGTTTTGGATTTCGTCAATTATTTCGGGGATCGTTAATTCGCATTCCTCTTCCTTGGCATAATCTGTATCGCACCATTCGCAATCAAGGTTGCAACCCGATAAGCGTATAAACGTGCAGGGAATCCCGATATACGAACTTTCTCCCTGAAGGCTGTAAAATATCTCTGTTACTTTCATGGTGGAGCATTTAGCATTAGATTTTTATAAACGCAAGGGGTTTGTGAAACGCGGATTTACACGGATAAAATTAAATCCGTGTCAGTTCAGACATAAAAAATAATATTAAATTTACTTTGTCAAATGGGTTTGATTGATGTAGTGAGAAAATAGCATGAAGTTGGTAATCATAACAATAGGGAAACCCAAGAATAAGGCATGTCAGGAACTTATAAATGATTATATCTCCAGAATCCCTCATTATATGCCACTTGAGTTGATTGCGGTAAAAGAGGAGGGGCGCCTAAGTGAAAAATTATCAAAGGATGACTACGTCCTTCTCTGCGATGAGCATGGAAAAGAGTACACCTCTGTTGAGTTGGCTGAATATTTGGTAGAACTGCAAAATCGTGGGATAAAAAGACTAACGTTTGTTGTGGGGGATGCTGAAGGTTTCGGTGATAAAATTCGCAAGAGATCGGATGAGAGTATCGCGCTCTCAAGGCTGACATTGCAGCATGAAATGGCGGCAGCGATTTTAGCAGAGCAGCTATACCGTGCGTGCACTATCATTAAGGGAGAACCGTATCATAAATAGAACTTAGAGCTTAGGGCTTAGAACCTAGAACTTAGGGCTTAGAACTTAGAATTAAGAATTAAGCTCTAAGATCTCAGTTCTAAGTACTAAAAAAGTGGATATCAAACAACGCATTAAGAAAATCATAGTGGCATTAAAAAAAGAATATCCCAATGCCGCGATTCCACTTAAACATAGAAGCGCACTGCAATTATTGATAGCTACGATTTTATCGGCGCAGTGCACAGATGAACGTGTTAATAAAGTTACTCCGGATCTTTTTAAAAAATACAAAACTGTAAATGACTTTGCAAATGCAAGGCAATCTGAATTAGAAAAGCTGATTAGATCAACAGGTTTTTTTAAGAACAAGTCAAAAAACATTATTGGTTGTTGTCAAAAGATTGTTGAGGATCATAATGGCAAAATTCCACAAACACTTGAAGGGATGGTGAAGTTGCCGGGTGTTGGACGAAAAACAGCCAATGTTGTTTTGGGGGGTGTTTGGAATGTCCCTGGAGTTGTTGTTGATACACATGTCATTCGTCTTACAAATCTATTGAAACTTACAAAAAATAGTGACCCTGTTAAGATCGAATTTGACCTGATGAAGATAGTTCCAGAAAAAGATTGGAATATATTTAGCCTACTCCTGATTTTTCATGGCCGCAAAACCTGCGTTGCAAGACGTCCACAGTGTACAGGATGTGTTGTAAATGGGCTATGTCTATCGTCAAAAGTCTAATTAATTCAAGAAGTTAATAACAATACCAAATCCGGGTTAACCAAATTAAAGTTGTTGGAGCAAGATACGGTGAGGTTGCCGATACATTTGATAACGCTATCCAGGCATATGCTCGAGCAATAAAACTGGGTGGGGATTATCTTTATAGGGTTCATGAGCTAAAAAGAGGATTTGAAAATCATGGAAGTAACTGTTAATGCACTTGACATTTTTGCCTATACAAATACCCTTGTGGATCGAAGCTGGTTGTAAGGAAAATTTCCCCTCCCTTGAGGGGAGGGAATAAAAGGGCGGGTGATATTGCAATTGATGCCACCCCCACCTAGCCTCCCCCTTATGGGGAGGTAGGCTAAGGTTCGGGAACAATTGGGGGGTGATATTGCAATTGATGCCACCCCCACCTAGCCTCCCCCTTATGGGGAGGTAGGCTAAGGTTCGGGAACAATTATAGGAGGCTTTATGGCGGATGTTACTAACAAAAAACCAGATAATGTGGATGGAAAATATTACGTAGATGACCAGTGCATAGATTGCAGGCTCTGCATCGATACGGCACCGAATAATTTTGGTCACAATGATGACGAAGGGTACGTATTTGTCTGTAAACAGCCAAATGGTGACGAGCTTTTGCTTGTTGAGGAATCTAAGGAAGCTTGCCCAGTCGAGGCAATCGGAGATGACGGGGAATAAATTCTTGTTTAACCACAAAGACACCAAGCCACAAAGAGCCGGATTGTTTTATTGTTAAATAGCTAAATGGTTGAATGGATAAATGATGGGACAAAATTAACCATTTGACCATATAACCATTAAACCATTGGAAATAAAAAACATAGTGTCTTCGTGGTTATTTTGTCGGTTTTGCAGATATTATAAAATCATCATAATCACATTTGGCATGAGTCTCGGTGGCGTTGGCATCGGTCAAAATTCCAATTCCGGAAGGTGGCTTTTTAAGATCTTCTTTAAATACCTTCTTGTAATCTTCCTTAACGTTGACAGTATGTGTGACCCATTTGTTTAGATTTGCAGTTCCGGAATCCATGACCTTCATATACATCTTATCTTCACGCTTCTCATAGATTGTTCCAACTGGCAAGGTTGTGCTCCATACATACTTTATGGCCTTGCCCCGATATTTTTCGATAACTATATATATTCCGCAGGCGCTATCGTTTACCTTGGCGTCACTTTCGTTGGCGTCCTTTGGTAGGATACGTGCGCGCCACTTAAATGTCAGGTATGGATATTTTTCAACTTCCCAGTAGAAGCGATTAAAGATCTGTTCTGAGATGTTTTGGTTATCATCTGCTTGAAGATATAGATTTTCTCCCTCCTTTTGAACGGTATAGACTGACTTAGCGTTCTTTTTTCGAAATGGCCAAGCGTGCCAGTTATCTGGGAACTTATTTTCTTTTTGTTTTTGAAAATTTTCAATTATCTTAATGCTAGAATCGATCGTGGATGGCTCTTGCGCGGATACAACGCTACATATTATGATGGAAAATATAATAGTTGTTAAAGCGAATATCTTTAGCATGATTTTAGGGATTCAATCTATTTATTAATCTTGGAAATGGTATAGTTTCCCTTATGTGCCTTGTTCCAGAGAGCCACCCTACAATTCGCTCCAATCCATAGCCAAAACCTGAGTGAGGAACGGATCCATATTTCCTTAGGTCAAGATACCACATGAATGCCTCTGTAGGGAGATTGTGTTCTTTGAGCCTTGCTACGAGTGTATCAAAATCATCTTCACGCTCTGAGCCACCGATGATTTCGCCGTAACCCTCTGGGGCAAGCAGATCGGAACAAAGTGCCAATCTGCCATTTCCAGGATCACGTTTCATGTAAAATGCCTTAACATTTGCCGGATACTTTTCAATAAAAATCGGTTGCGTTTCATTTTCCGTTAGAAGTGTTTCGTCCTCTGCGCCGAGATCGTCATAGTCTTTGATTGGAGAACCTTTGTCCTGCAAAAGCTGAACAACATCTGAATGAATCATTCTTTTGAATGGCAATTTTATTGCTTCGAGTTTTGATACATCGCGTTCCAGTATTCCCAACTCAGCCTTGCATTTTTCCAATACTCTTTGTACGATGTGATATATTAACTGTTCCTGAATCTCTATATTTCCATTATGGTCCACGTAGGCCATCTCTGCATCCATCATCCAGAACTCTGTTAGGTGTCTTCTGGTTTTGCTTTTTTCTGCGCGAAAAACCGGACCGAAATCGAATACGCGTCCGTGGCTCATGACAGCAGCCTCCAGGTAGAGCTGGCCAGATTGCGATAAATAGGCCTTATCAAAGCCAAAGTAGTCGATTTCAAATAATGTAGATGTTCCCTCGCACGCATTTGGTGTCAGGATTGGCGAGTCGATTTTTATGAAATCGTTATTTGCAAACCATTCATATGTTGCATTGATGACGGTGTTTCGAACGCGCTGGATCGCCCATTGTTTTTGGGATCTCAACCATAAATGACGATGGTCAAGTAGGAAGTCCGGGCCATGCTCTTTTTTGCCGATAGGATACTCCTGCGCAAGTTGGATGATCTTAAGATCATTTATATGGAGTTCGTACTCTTCCTTTTTAGGATGCTTGGCCATCTTGCCCGTTACAATTACAGAGGTCTCCAGTGTGATTTTACTAATTTCTTCCCATACCTCTTTTGATACATCATTCGGGGTCGCGATCGCCTGGATAAAACCGGAACCGTCCCTTATCTGTAAAAAAGAGATTTTTCCGGAGGACCTAAGATTATAAACCCATCCCTTAATTATAACTTCCTTGTCTAGATATTCTGATGCATGCGCTACTAGAATTACAGTCATGTTAGATCTCCTCTTTAAGAAATTCTTTAAATGCTTTGTTAATGTTTTCATCTTTTAGCCCGAAGTGTACGTTGGCCTTAAGATAGCCTAAACGGTCACCCGTATCAAATAATTTTCCTTCAAATTCATAACCATACAGACCCTCAATTTTTGCCAGTTTATCCAGGGCGTCCGTAATCTGTATTTCCCCTAAGGCTCCGGCCTTGGTGTCCTCTATCAATTCAAAGATAGATGGTGGAAGTAGGTATTGCCCCGAGACTATATAATTTGATGGGGCATCTTCCGGTTTTGGTTTTTCAACCAAGCCTGATAACTCAATGAGCCTTCCATCCACCGATTTTACATCGAAGACGCCGTACTTCGATAATTCATCCTTCGGCTTTTTTTCTGTAGACAAAACACCTTTGCCAACCTTTTTAAATATGTCGATCAATTGTTGTGCGCACGTTATCGGGTTGTCAACTATCATATCTGGAAGCATTAGTAGGAAGTGTTCGTCACCAACGGCATCCTTCGCGCAAAGCGTTGCGTGCCCCAACCCCTTTGCGTCATATTGGACCACAGTTGTAATTCTAACGCTGTTGATAATCTTATTAATATCAGAAAGAAGGTCTGTTTTGTTTTTGTCTTCTAGGATCACATCGTAGGGTGTTTTGGATTGAAAATATTCTCCAATTAATCCCTTGATGGGGCTGGTTACTAGGATTATCTCTTCAATTCCACAACTTATTGCTTCGTCTACTATATAATGTATAGAAGGTTTATTAATAATAGGCAAAAGTTCCTTTGGTAATACCTTCGTTGCCGGCAAAAAGCGCGTTCCAAGACCGCCAACGGGTATCACGGCCTTTTTTATTTTATTCATATATCCTC
>CAZHVX010000024.1:0-18682 GCA_964536295.1 uncultured Pseudomonadota bacterium | reverse complement strand
GAACCAGCTTCCCTTCAATCATTTTGAGAACCTCCACCACGATCTGATTAGCCGATCTCATAATTTCTATCTCTCGGCTTGACTTTAAAACGATCATGGCGACTCCACGTCACTCTTCTATCAAAGAACGAACTTGATCAAAAATACTATTTATATCACCAACGCCCTCTACTTCTCGTAGAAGACCTTTGTTTTTATAGTAATCCAGCAATGGTGCTGTTTGTTCGTCGTAGACCTTAAGTCTTGAACGAATAACTTCTTCTTTATCATCATTACGCTGATAAAGTTCGCCCCTACACGCATCACATGCACCATCATTGGCAGGTTTCTTAAACATTACATGATATCCGGCACCACACTTACGGCACATTCTCCTACCTGTCAATCTCTTAACCAACTCTTCCTCTGGCACATCAAAGCTTAGGACATGATCAATCTTGCTATTATTAAGTTCAACCAACACCCTGCCTAACGATTCTGCCTGCTCGACGCTTCTCGGAAAACCATCCAAGATATATCCATTAGCGCAATCGCTTTTTGAAACACGCTCCTTCATCACTTCAACGGTAATTTCGTTTGGAACAAGATGCCCATTATCCATATACTTTTTAACTTTTAAACCAAGGGGTGTTTCATTTCTAACGGCCGTTCTAAAAAGATCTCCCGTTGAAACGGAAGGAATAGAATAGTGGGCTGAAATTTTTTCAGCCTGCGTACCCTTTCCACATCCTGGAGCTCCTAAAAGTACTAGTATCATCACTTACGTCCCTTAAATCTTCCACCGGCCTTCGCTCCCAAAAAGCCCTCATATTGCCTACTAAGCAGATGGGCCTCGATCTGGGCAACAGTATCCATAGCAACACCGACAACGATCAAAATCGAAGTACCACCAAATGTTGCTGCTAAGGAGGGTGGAATGCCAAAATAAGATGTTAACAAATTTGGTAATATACAGACGCCGGCTACATACAATGCGCCGCCGAGTGTAATCCTTACCAATATTTTATCAATATACTCCGCCGTGCTCTTCCCCGGTCTAATACCCGGAACAAAACCGCCGTATTTCTTCATATTTTCTGCTATATCCACAGGATTAAATGTAACCGCAGTGTAGAAATAACAGAAAAATATAATAAGTCCTACATATAAGGATGTATGAATCCATCCACTACTGATTGCTGCAGCTATTGTCTTAATCATATCATTTTGCGCAAACTGTGCGATAGTCGCAGGAAAAAGGATCACCGACGATGCAAAAATCGCCGGAATAACACCAGCAGTATTAAGCTTCAAAGGCAAATGCGTTGACTGACCTCCATACATCTTGCGACCCACCACACGCTTTGCATACTGAACCGGTATTCTTCTCTGAGATCTTTCAAAATAAATAACAACACCGATTATCAGGGCAATAAAGGCCAATAAGAGTACGAAACCAAAGAGGTTTCCAAATTGTGCCTTGGTGCTCCACGCATCTCTAAAACCAGCTGGAATCCTGGCCACGATACCCGCAAAGATAATCATAGAGATTCCATTGCCAATTCCTCTTTCAGTTATCATTTCACCCAGCCACATCAAGAAGCATGTACCGGCAGCTAAGGTAATCATGGTTGTAAGATAAAATGACAGCCCGCCTACACCTGGCAAAACAACACCCTGCTGTTCTAAACCGTAGCTGATTCCAAAACCCTGAATCATACTTAGAACAACAGTTCCGTATCTTGTGTATTGTGTTATCTTACGACGGCCGGAATCACCCTCTTTAGAGAGCCTTTCGATTACCGGCACCGCCACAGCTAAAAGCTGAAAGATAATCGATGCACTAATATAGGGCATGATACCTAGGGCAAGAACGGAGAATCTTTCCAGCGCACCACCGGAAAACAGGTTGAAAATTTCAAAGATCGTTCCTTGGGATATAATGTTTTGCAAAGCATCAACATTGATCCCGGGCGTTGGAATAAACACCCCAAGCCTGAAGATACCAAGCATTACTATTGTAAAAAGTAGACGTTTTCTTAGCTCTGGTATCTTTGCAATGTTTCCAAATGCATCAGCCATCAATTAACCTCGATAGTTCCCCCAGCCTTTTCGATCTTTTCCTTGGCTGTTTTTGATACTTTACAATTTTTTATTTTTAACGTGACATTAACCTCACCATTACCCAATATCTTGACGCCAGCATATTCACTGTGAGAATAACCAATGCCAGCTTTCTTAACTATTTTATTTTCAAATAAGAATTCCGGAGTAACTTCCGTGCCATCCTTTAGCTTTGAAAGCATGGCTAAATTAACTGGCAAATACTTAAGCGTATGGATATTACAAAAACCCCTCTTCGGCAAACGTCTTGCCAATGGCATCTGACCACCCTCAAAGCCAACCTTATGATATCCACCACTACGGGCCCTTTGTCCCTTATGGCCACGTCCACTTGTGCTACCCTGACCTGAAGCATCGCCGCGTCCTAATCTTTTTGTATTTCTTACAGAACCCTTATTTGGGGACAATTCATTCAACTTCATCTCTTACTCCTTTGTCGTACTTTCACTTGCTTTCGCTGCTGTTTTTGCTGTGCTCTTCGCTGCTGTCTTCGTAGCTGTCTTCTTTGTCGTTGTTTTACGCGCACCCACTGCTTTTTTAGCAGCAGCCTTTTTTGCTACAGGTTTTTCAACTACCATTTCTGGTTTTGCTGTAGTACACTTCTTTAATGTGCTCTTTGCAACTTTGCCAACCGTAGCTTCTTCATCGGTAACAACCTTGACTAAATGGGGAATCTTCTTAACCATACCCCATGTAGCTGGTGTATCTGGCAATTCGCGAACACTATATAATTTCTTTAATCCCAAACCTACCAAAACTCTACGATGAATTTTCGGACAGGATATACCACTATGAACCATCTTTACTTTAATAGTCGACATGTTATGACCTCAAACGTTCATTATACTCTTTAGTTTGTAATCTCATTAAACCATTAACGGTAGCCTTAACAACATTGTGTGCATTGTTGGTCCCCAACGATTTTGTAAGAATATTACTGATGCCACAGGCTTCAACAACGGCGCGCACTGGACCACCGGCAATAACTCCGGTACCAGGGGATGCGGGTTTTAAAAGAACATGTCCGGCACCGTATTCACCAAGTATTTCATGGGGGATTGTACCGTCGACAACAAAGACCTTTCTCATGTTCCTTTTAGCTCTTTGCGTTCCCTTAGCAATAGCAGCAGGAACCTCACGAGCCTTACCGAGACCAAAACCTACATTACCTTTACCGTCGCCAACAACAACCAATGCTGAAAAACTAAAAATACGACCACCCTTAACAACCTTAGCAACTCTGCTGATATGGACGACCTTTTCAATCAGATCTTGTGTAGTATTTCTTTCCATCAGAATTTCAACCCCTTCTCTCTGGCAGCATCAGCTAACGCCTTTAATCTGCCATGGTAAATAAATCCATTACGATCGAACACTATTTTTTCAATTTTTTTGGCCAGAGCCTTTTCCGCAATTGCGTAGCCGACCGCCTTGGCTTCCTCTTTCTTATTGCCATCTTTAGGAATGGATAAGCCTTTATCAAGAGTAGAAGCAGCTACTAAGGTCGTACGAGTTGTATCGTCAATAACCTGTCCATAGATATGCCTTGCACTCTTAAAAACGGTCAATCGAGGCTTATCAGGAGTTCCATATATTTTCTTTTTTTTGCGCTTTTTATTCATTTTATTTAACCTCAAGTTAATCCTTCGACTCCCCCCAGTTTCCAAGCCGGGGCCCGCTCAGGATTAACCCTGAGCGGTATCCAAACCTCGCCGGGGTTTGGATACAGTCGAATGGGTTAATAATTACGCACCGGCACCAGCGGCTGCTTTTCCAACTTTGCGATGAACTATTTCACCAAAATATCTAACGCCCTTACCTTTGTATGGTTCTGGCGGTCTTATTTTTCTAATCTCTGAAGCAACTTTTCCTACCGTGCCTTTATCACAACCGGAAACGGTAACTATGCTCTTTTCAACTGTGATATCAATCCCCTCCGGCATTGGAAACGCAACAGGGTTTGAATATCCAAGGTTAAAAACAACACCCTTACCCTTAACCTCTGCACGATATCCAACACCTACTATCTCCAACTTTTTTTCAAAACCTTTGGTAACACCTGTGACCATATTTTGGATAAGCGCACGGTGCAATCCATGTTGGGCCCTGGTCCCTCTTTCCTCATCAGCACGATCCAGAACAAGTATATCTCCCTCAATCTTAACAAAAATCAGGGGATTAATTTTGAATTTCATATTACCCTTTGGCCCCTGGACTGTTAATTCACCGGAAACCAAACTGGCCTTGACATCTTTGGGCAATTCAATAGGTTTTTTTCCAACTCTTGACATAATCTAATTCCTTACCAAATATGACAAATCACTTCACCACCAACTCTATTTTGGCGTGCCTGTGTGTCTGTTAATAAACCCTTAGAGGTTGACAATATAGACAACCCTAAACCTTTTCTAACTGGCCTGATATCGTCACATGACTCATAGGTTCTACAACCAGGCTTACTAATCCTTTTCATCTCAGATATCACGCGCGTTCCATCATCCAAAAATTTAAGAGTAACGACTATGCTTTTCTTTGCACCATCACCAACGACCTCATAATTTTTCAGATAACCGCTTTTGCATAGTATGGTTACTATCCCCTCTTTAACTTTTGAGTATGGAATAGTAGTTAATGGCAAACCATCTCTACTCGCATTTCTAATTCTTGTTAATAAATCAGCTATTGGATCTGTCATTCCCATATTCTATCACCTCTTTAGTTTACCAACTTGCCTTAACAACGCCTGGCAAATCTCCTCTTAAGGACATATTACGAAAACATATTCTACACATTGCAAACTTACGCAAATAGGCCCTTGGACGCCCACAAATTGGACATCTATTGTACCTACGCACATCATACTTCGGTTTTCTTTTAGCCTTTGCGATCATCGATTTTTTAGCCATAACACTAACTCCTGAAAGGCATACCCATATTTCTCAATAGGGCACGTCCTTCTTCATCGTTTTTAGCAGTTGTAACAATAGTTATATTCATACCAAAAATCCTACTCACTTTATCCAAATTAATTTCAGGAAAAATACCCTGCTCAGTAAGACCAAATGTGTAATTTCCCCTTCCATCAAATGCTTTCTCAGAAACGCCTCTAAAATCACGAACTCTGGGAAGGGCAACATTTACTAGTTTACTAAAAAATTCATACATGCGTTTTCCTCTTAAAGTTACGCAACAACCAATGGAATTGCCTTCACGCAACTTAAAGGAAGCAATAGACTTTTTAGCTTTTGTAATAACTGGTCTTTGACCCGCAATTGTAGCAATATCAATTGCTGCATCCTGTAAAACTTTTTTATCAGTAACACCTTCTTTTATGGAAGTATTGATTACCACTTTTGTAATCTTTGGAATTTCCATAACGTTTTTGTACTCAAACTCTGTCTTCAAAGCGGGAACACATTCATTTCTGTATTTTTCTTCAAAAAGTGATGCCATTATCATTCTCCATTATTTGCTTTTAAAAATCTCTTCACACTTTACACAAGCTCTTGCCTTGGTTTTGTCCTTTAGAACCTTCATTTTGATCCTTACAGGGACATTACACTTATCACACATAATCATAACATTTGATACATTCAATGATGCCTCTTTTTCAACAATACCGCCCTGACGATTTTGCTGCGTTGGACGCGTGTGACGTTTAACAAGATTGATTTTTTCTAAAAACAGCCTTCCTTTTTTTGAATCTATTCTTAGAACTTTACCAATCTTTCCACGTTCCTTACCAACCATCACCTTTACTGTATCGCCTTTTTTAATACTTGTAATTGCCTGTGCCATAATCAATACCTTCCAATTTCATTATAAAACCTCTGGAGCCAATGATATAATCTTCGTGAACTGTTTATTCCTGAGTTCCCTAGCAACCGGTCCAAAAATACGGGTTCCAAGGGGTTCCTTTTGTTCATTAATCAGAACTGCTGAGTTCTGATCGAACTTAATATATGAGCCATCGGCCCTTCTTATTTCCTTTTTTGTTCTGACAATAACTGCTCTTTTCACATCACCTTTTTTAACCTTGGTTCTTGGAATGGCCTCTTTCACGGAAACCACTATAACATCACCAATGCTGGCATAACGACGCTTCGAACCACCAAGCACCTTAATACACTGCAGCTTTTTTGCCCCTGAATTATCTGCAACATCTAACATTGTTTCAGCTTGTATCATAACCAAACCTTCCATTTAATATTTATAAAACTTCTACCTTTTTAACAACTTTGTTAAGTCTCCAGGATTTTGTTTTTGAAATCGGACGACATTCCAATATCTCAACAACGTCTCCTACCTGACATTCATTATTTGCATCGTGAATATGCAGCTTTTTTCTTTTGCTAATATATTTTTTAAATACTGGGTGTTTAATCATACGATCCACACCAACGACTGCACTTTTATCACCCTTATCACTAAGGACTACACCAACTTTTGTTTTAATTGTTCTCTTGCCCATCTATAACCTCATTTGCTGGCTTCTTTACTATTATTCATTTCACCAAGAATAGTTAAGTATCTTGCGATACTCTTTTTAGCTTTTTTAACATCAGAAATCTTTTCAAGTTGCCCGATATTCTTCTTGAGCTTTAATTGAAAAGCTTCTTCTTTTAATGAGCCAATATTTTTTAAAATATCGGCCTCTGTTTTTTTTCTAATTTCACTTGCTTTCACGGTAGTCCTCTCTTGTTATGATCTTCCATCTGATTGGCAACTTGTGCCCGGCAGCCCTTAAAGCATCTACCGCTACATCTTTTGGAACACCTTCCATTTCGTAGAGTATTCTGCCTCTTTTTACTGGAGCTACCCATTCCTCAGGAGCACCTTTTCCCTTACCCATTCTAACTTCAGCGGGTTTTTTTGTGATTGGCTTGTCAGGGAAAATTCTTAGCCAAATCTTACCACCACGCTTTGCATGCCTTGATAGCGCAACACGCGCTGCTTCGATTTGCCTAGAGGTAATCCATCCTGTGGTCAACGTTTGCAAACCGTAATCACCAAACGATAAGTTGCAACCCTTAAATGCCTTACCTCTTGTTCTGCCCTTTTGAACTTTTCTATGTTTCGGTTTTCCTGGCTGTAGCATAATTAATCACCCCTACTTTGTATCTGTAGTTTCACCCTTATAGATCCAAGTTTTTACACCAATAATTCCATACTGAGTTTTTGCAAGAGCAACACCGTAATCAATATCAGCTCTCAATGTATGAAGGGGAATACGTCCCTCACGATACCATTCTTTTCTTGCCATTTCAGCACCACCCAAACGTCCAGCACATCTAATTTTAATACCCAGAGCACCAAACTTCAACGTGGACTGAACAGACTTTTTCATCGCCCTTCTAAAAGCAACGCGACGCTCCAGTTGCAAAGCAACATTTTCCGCGACCAAACAAGCACTCAACTCGGCTTTTCTAACTTCTTTAATATTTAAAACTAACGCATCCGATGTATATCTTTGAAGCTCATTTCTTAATGCTTCAATTCCAGCACCTTTTTTACCAATAACAAGACCTGGCCTTGATGTATGAATATTAATTTTAACTTTATCAGAGGCCCTTTCAATTTCGATCTTGTCAATGCCTGTAGAATAAAGTTTCTTCTTCAGATAATCTCTGAAAAACTTATCCTGATGAACAAGTTTTCCATAATCGGCTGATGAAGCATACCACTGAGAGTTCCACTTCTTATTTACCACTAACCTAAATCCTACTGGATGAGTCTTTTGTCCCAAAGTTCCTCCAAACAATTATTTTTCATCTAATACCAAGTCCACGTGAGATGTTTTTTTCTGAAGCCTTGTAGCCATACCACGAGCTCTTGGTAACCAACGTTTTAGTGTTGGCCCTTGATTAACTTGAATTTCTTTTATATACAAATTATCTACATCAACACCCTTATCATTAGAGGCGTTTGCAATTGCTGACTTAATAAGTTTTTCAATGTTTTTTGCAGCACCTTTTCTGCAGAAATTGAGACTATCAATTGCCTTCTGAACCTGCAAACCACGAACCAAATTAGCAACAATCCTCACCTTACGTGGCGCAATTCTTAAATATTTAATACTAGCTTTACTTGCCATAGCAACCTATCCTTTCGCTACTTCTGTCTTCTTGGTTCCCGAATGAGCTACGAATCTCCTCGTGGGAACAAATTCACCAAGCTTATGTCCAACCATATTTTCAGTTACAAAAACCGGAACAAACTTTTTTCCACTATGAACAGCAAAGGTCAAACCAACCATATCAGGCAATACTGTTGATCTTCTCGACCATGTTTTAATCACCCTCTTGTCCCCACCCTCTTGAGCCCTCTCAACTTTTTCCATCAAATGATAATCAACATAGGGACCCTTCTTTAATGACCTTGCCATATATTACCTCTTATTCCTTCTCTTAACGATAAATGTATTCGTACGTTTATTGTGCCTTGTCTTCTTACCCTTAGTAGGAATACCCCAAGGCGTAACAGGATGACGCCCTCCAGAGGCTTTACCTTCACCGCCACCGTGTGGGTGATCCACAGGGTTCATGGCAACGCCACGAACATGTGGGCGACGTCCTTTATGCCTTGTCTTGCCTGCCTTACCAACACTAATGCTACCGTGTTCTATATTTGAAACCTGGCCAATAGTTGCACGACAGCTTGTATGAACTTTTCTAACTTCACCAGATGGAAGTCTTACCTGTGCATATTCGCCCTCTCTTGCAACAATCTGAGCCATACTGCCAGCTGAACGAACAATTTTAGCACCACCTTTTTCACGAAGTTCAATATTGTGAATTGCGGCACCCAATGGGACATTCTTTAACGGCATGCAATTACCAACGCCCACTTCTGTTTTCTCTGCTGACATAACTTTATCACCAACTTTAATACCGACTGGGGCCAAAATATAAGAACGCACACCATCTGTATAACAGATAAGGGCTATTCTTGATGATCTGTTTGGATCGTACTCAATCGCCTCAACCTTAGCGGGGATATTCACCTTGTCCCTCTTAAAGTCAATGATTCTGTACTTTCTCTTTGAGCCACCGCCACGATGTCTTGCAGTGATTCGACCCAAATTGTTTCTGCCACCATTCTTTGATAATGTACAAATCAAACCCTTCTCTGGTTTCGTTTTTGTAATATCATCAAAGGTCTGATTTATCTGAAATCTCATTCCAGCCGATGTTGGTTTATGTTTTTTCAAAGCCATCTGTTATACCCCTTCAAAAAACTCAATTTTTTCACCTGGTTTCAAAGTTACCACTGCCTTCTTCCAATCATTGGCTTTACCAATGCTTTTTCCAACACGCTTCCACTTACCAGAAAAATTTGCAGAATTAACATTTGCAACCTTTACATTAAAGGCCATTTCAACCGCCGCCCTAATATCGTACTTTGTTGCACGATGATCAACTTGGAAAACATACTGACTATTTTCAGCCTGCGCCCTAGTTCCTTTTTCCGTAATTAAAGGCCTCTTTATAACTTCATATAAATTCATTAGCTCAACCTCTTCTGTACTTTTTCTAACGCATCAGCAGTAAATACTGTCTGATCGTAAGCAAGTAAGTCGTAAACATTAATATAATTGCAATTTAAAACCCTAATATTTTTTATATTACGTGCCGATAATTCCAAGTTCGTATTGTCTTCGTTAATAAGAATCAGAGCATCGTTAATTTTTAATTTACCTAAAATCTCAACTAATTTTTTAGTCTTAGTTTCTTTAACTTCCAGCGAATCAAGGACCACCATTTTTCCCTCACCGGCCTTCATAGCCAAAGCTGACCTTAAGCCACCCTGACGTATCTTCTTCGGTAAAGTATAGCTGTAATCTCTCTTCTTCGGTCCAAAGGCACATCCACCACCGACAAAAACGTTTACTCTAGATTGACCGTGACGTGCCCTACCTGTACCTTTTTGACGATATATCTTTGCCGTACTTCCCTGGACATCACTTCTATCCTTTGTATGAGCATTTCCTCCGCGTTTGCATGCGGCTTGCCACTTAACAACATCGTAAATAAGTTGCGTATTTACGGGGGCAGCAAAGATATCTTTACTCAAATCGATATCTTTCACCTTCTTTCCATCCATATCTATAACAGCTTGCTTTTCCACGACTCACCTCATTATGCGTTTACTTTATTCTCTTCTGGAGTTTTAACTTCTTCTGTTGCCTCTGTTGTTGGGGCTGTATTTTCTGTCGCTTCTTTCTTTGAATTTAGAAAACTAACAACCCTATCTTCAAAATCTTGGGCGCAATTTTCAATGATGACCAATCCGTTTCTGGCGCCAGGAACACTTCCCTTAACCAAAAGCAAATTGTTCTCTTTATCGATATCAACCACCGATAAGTTGCGTATTTTTACGTTATCACAACCATAATGCCCTGGAAGCTTCATGTTCTTCCAAACCCTTGATGGTGAAGAATTTTGTCCGATAGACCCAGGTGCCCTATGAAAACGTGAACCATGACCAGCAGGACCACCATGTTTACCATGACGTTTCATAACACCCTGAAAGCCCCTACCTTTTGTAATTCCCTGGACTTTAATGGTGTCACCCTCGTTAAAGACGTTCAGGTCAATTAGGTTGCCAACAGTAAAATCCGCTGCCTTGTCGGTTTTAAATTCACGAAGTGTGGAAAAGGGAGATAATCCAACCTTTGCGAATTTACCCTTCATGGGCTTGGTTACCTTTTTATCTTCAACTTTTTGAAAACCAATTTGTATAGCATTGTAACCGCATTTTTTTACTGTTTTGACTTCCGTAACTGTACATGGACCCGCCTCTAAGACCGTAACCGGGACCACGTTGCCGTTACCATCAAAAATCTGAGTCATACCTTTTTTTCTTGCCAATAGTCCTAACATAATAACATCCCGCAAATTTGAAGTTGCCGTATTTATTTAAATACGAAGTTAATTTCAATAAGGATTAAACTACATCATCTTAATTTCAACATCGACACCTGCTGCTAAATCCAACTTCATGAGTGCATCAACTGTTTGCTGAGTTGGTTGAAGGATATCGAGAAGGCGCTTGTGGGTCCTAATTTCAAAATGCTCACCTGAACGCTTATCAACATGCGGCGATCTCAAAACACAGTAACGTTCAATCTTTGTAGGCATCGGAACCGGACCAGCAATATGAGCACCTGTCCTCTTTGCTGTGTCGACAATTTCAACCGCAGCCTGATCCAACAACTTGTGATCAAAAGCTTTCAATTTAATCCTAATTTTCTGTCCTTTATCTTGTGTGGCCATCTAAACTCCAAAAAAGTCTCTCGCGCTTAAATTTAAGCGCGAGATTCTAAACTAACTATTCAATAATTTTACTTACAACACCTGCTCCAACGGTTCTTCCACCTTCGCGAATAGCGAAACGGAGACCTTCTTCCATGGCGATTGGTGTAATCAAGTCGGCTTCAAAAGTAACGTTATCCCCTGGCATAACCATTTCTACGTTATCCGGAAGCTTAACGATACCGGTAACATCTGTTGTTCTGAAATAGAACTGTGGACGATAACCCTTGAAGAATGGTGTATGACGTCCTCCTTCTTCTTTCGTTAAGATGTAAACCTCGGCCTTAAACTTTTTATGTGGCGTAATTGAACCCGGCTTTGCAATAACTTGACCACGTTCAACATCTTCACGCTTAATACCGCGAAGCAATATACCAACATTATCACCAGCGCGACCTTCATCAAGAAGCTTACGGAACATTTCAACACCGGTAACAACCGTCTTAATTGTATCTTTGATACCAACAACTTCAATTTCTTCACCAACCTTGACAATGCCGCGCTCAACACGACCCGTAACAACCGTACCACGACCAGAGATTGAAAACACGTCTTCAACTGGCAGCAAGAAAGGTTGATCAATAGCGCGCTGTGGTGTTGGAATGTAGTCATCCACTGCATCCAACAGTTTCTGGATTGAACCATAACCGACTTCCGATGTATCACCTTCCATGGCCTTTAACGCTGAACCCCTTACTATTGGAATATCATCGCCTGGGAATTCATACTTGGACAACAATTCTCTAATTTCTAATTCAACGAGATCCAACAATTCTGGATCATCAACTTGATCAACTTTATTCATATAAACAACAATGAACGGAACACCAACCTGGCGCGCCAACAAAATATGTTCACGTGTTTGTGGCATTGGACCATCTGATGCTGAAACGACCACAATGGCGCCATCCATTTGAGCTGCACCGGTGATCATGTTCTTAACATAGTCCGCGTGACCTGGGCAATCTACGTGCGCATAGTGACGCTTTTCTGTTTGGAACTCAACGTGTGCCGTTGCGATGGTAATACCACGCTCTTTTTCTTCTGGAGCCTTATCGATTTGATCAAACGGAACATGCGTTGCCAAACCCTTTTCTGACAAATATTTTGTGATAGCAGATGTCAGAGTTGTCTTACCATGATCAACGTGACCGATGGTGCCGACATTACAGTGTTCCTTCGTCCTCTGAAATTTTTCCTTTCCCATATTCTATCTCCCTTCTTTAAAGTTTTAAACCTTCTAATTTATTTTCACTCACCGCGTATCTTACCGATAATTGCTTCGGTAAGATTCTTTGGTAGAGGATCGTAATGCGAAAAACTCATCATGTAATTGGCCCTACCCTGCGTAATCGATCTCAAATCAGTTGCGTAGCCAAACATTTTAGATAGTGGAACCTTTGCTCCAATATTCTGAGACCCCGCATGAATTTCATTTTTAACAATCTTTCCTCTTCTTGAACTCAAGTCACTAGTTACCGCACCAACAAATTGTTCTGGAACAACCACGTCAACAGTCATTATGGGTTCCATTAAAATCGAGTCGGCCTTCCTCATTCCATCTTTTACTGCCATAGAACCAGCGATCTTAAAAGCAAGATCAGAGGAATCAACATCATGATAACTTCCATCAAGTAACGCAACCTTGATATCAACAACCGGATAGCCAGCCAAAACCCCACTGTCCAAGGCTTCCTTCACGCCTTTTTCAACCGCTGGAATATATTCCCTCGGAACACTTCCACCCCTTGTCTCGTCGGCGAAGATAAAACCGCCACCAACTTCATTCGGCTCAACCCTCAAAACAACATGACCATACTGGCCACGACCACCCGACTGTTTAACATACTTTGTTTCAATTTCAACTGTTTTTGAAACTGTTTCTTTATATGCAACCTGAGGCTTACCAACATTTGCTGCAACGCTAAACTCCCTCAACATTCTATCTACCAAGACCTCCAAGTGAAGCTCACCCATTCCACAGATTAGAGTTTGGCCCGTTTCCGGATCACTTTTGATCTTGAACGTCGGATCTTCCTTAGCCAATCCCTGCAATGCAATTGAAAGCCTCTCCTGATCGTCGTTGCTTTTGGGTTCGATAGCAATTGATATAACAGGATCAGGAAAATCCATTGATTCCAATAAGATAGGATCTTCCTTCAGAGCCAATGTATCACCTGTAGTTGTAAACTTAAGACCCAAGGCAGCTACTATATCTCCTGCTGAAGCGCTCTTTAGCTCTTCACGCTTATTGGCATGCATCCTAAGAAGACGATTAATACGTTCCTTCTTGCGCTTGTTAACGTTATAGATAGTATCTCCTGCATCTAAACGTCCGGAATATACCCTCACATAAGACAACTGCCCAACGTACGGATCATTTGTGATCTTAAAAACCAACGCAGCCAAAGGCTCTTGCTCTGTATGCTTCCGTTCCAGGATTTCATCCTCATTATCTGGGTTATGTCCCTCGATGGGGGTTAAGTCCAATGGGGATGGTAAGAGATTTACAACTGCATCCAACAACCTTTGAACACCCTTGTTTTTAAAAGCAGACCCGCAAAAAACAGGTGTTATGTGAAGCGATAAGGTCGCCTTACGAGCAGCCTTAAGCACAGACTCTTCACTGATCTCGACGCCATCCAAATAATTATGCATCAACTCTTCAT
This sequence comes from uncultured Pseudomonadota bacterium, assembly GCA_964536295.1. Taxonomy (GTDB): domain Bacteria; phylum UBA10199; class UBA10199; order CAZHVX01; family CAZHVX01; genus CAZHVX01. Next base: position 4,596 of record CAZHVX010000024.1, on the reverse strand, counting down.
CATATTCAGCAATAGCTTCAATCAGTTTTTCTCGATACTCAGCCGCTAACGGCAACAGCTCCTCGGAGATTTCATTCTCTGTAAATACAACTCCTAGGCTTGTTTCATCATAGTGGACAGCCTTCATCTTAATAAGATCTATAATGCCTATGAATTTATCTTCTGCACCAATCGGTATTTGAAAAGGCACCGGATTTGCGGCTAGTCTATCTATCATCATTTCCAGAACGCGGAAAAAATCAGCGCCTGTTCGATCCATCTTATTAACGAATGCAATTTTTGGTATCTTATATTTATTAGCCTGTTTCCAGACAGTTTCCGATTGTGGCTCAACACCACCAACCGAACAGAAAACACCAACTACTCCATCTAATATTCTCAAAGAACGTTCAACCTCGACCGTAAAATCAACGTGTCCAGGCGTATCTAAAATGTTAATTCTATAATTTTTCCAAAAACATGTCGTGGCAGCAGATGTAATCGTGATACCGCGTTCTTGTTCTTGGGCCATCCAATCCATAACCGCTGCACCATCATGAACCTCACCAAGCTTGTAAGTCGATCCGGTGTAGTAAAGAATTCTTTCAGTTACGGTTGTCTTTCCAGCATCAATGTGAGCAATAATGCCGATATTTCGAACCTTTTCCAATTTTACTTTTTCATCGGCATTCATAAACCTTTTAACCTTGTTACCCTTATCTTACTAGCCAAAGAGCTATTTATTACCATTTATAATGAGCAAAAGCCTTATTAGCCTCAGCCATACGATGCGTTTCTTCTCTCTTCTTTACAGCTGAACCATGATCTTGCAACGCTTCCAACAATTCACCAGCAAGACGTTCCTGCATTGATTTCTCACCACGTTTCCTTGCTGACGCAATCAACCACCTAAAACCCAATGAAACTCTGCGGTCAGATCTCACTTCGCAAGGAACCTGATATGTTGATCCACCTACACGACGCGATTTAACCTCAACGATAGGTTTAATCTTTTCCATTGAATCCTTAAAAACCTTAATGGGGTCGTCACCTTTTTTTTCTTTTAAGATATCAAGGGCACCGTATACAATTTGTTCCGAAACCGCTTTTTTACCATCCATCATGATCATGTTGATAAACTTGGAAATCAGCTTATCTCCATACTTTGGATCTTTCTCGATATCTCTTTTTAAACTCGCCCTTTTCTTTCTTGGCATAGTTAACTCCTGAATAATTTACTTAGGCCTTTTTGCCCCATATTTTGAACGACTCTGCCTTCTGCTTTCAACACCAACTGTATCAAGCGTTCCACGAACTATGTGATAACGAACACCAGGCAAATCTTTCACTCTTCCACCACGAATCAATACAACCGAGTGTTCCTGCAAATTATGTCCCTCACCTGGAATATATGAAGTAACTTCAAAACCATTGGTGAGCCTCACCCTTGCAACCTTTCTCAAAGCTGAGTTGGGCTTTTTCGGTGTTGTAGTATAAACACGAACACAAACCCCTCTTTTTTGAGGACAATTTTGTAGAGCCGGCGAATCAGTTTTCACCACAACTTTTCTTCTCCCCATCCTGACCAACTGGTTTATTGTTGGCATATTTCTTCCCCTTTCAGAACTTCTCCTGATTTACACAAAAATTTTCCATTTTTTTTCTTTACAAACCTTTTTCGCTTTTAATTTCGAATAGTTACATACACGAGAACACTGTTCCGAAAAAGTTAGCGGAAATTATCAAAAAGGCATAACAAAGTCAAGGGGTTTTGGTAAATTGACCGATAATTTTGAGGGCTTAAAGTGCTTTATTAACTTTATGCTCCAACCCCAGAAGATATAAGATCTTCTTCAACATTATGCGCCGATACACCAACATCTTCACTGTCCACATCGATTGCCACATCTCGATATTTGCTGAGACCCGTTCCAGCAGGTATCAATTTTCCTAGGATGACGTTTTCCTTGATACCAACTAGTCGATCAACCTTACCCGCGATGGCGGCCTCTGTCAGAACCTTGGTGGTTTCCTGGAATGAAGCCGCGGAAATGAAACTGTCTGTCAAGAGAGACGCCTTGGTAATACCTAAAAGAATCGGCTCGGCGACTGCTGGCTTGTCACCACCCTCTTGCAATTTCGTATTCATTTTTTCAAAGGTAACTTTATCAACCTGCTCACCCTCCAACCACATTGAATCACCAGGATCTATGATGCGAACATTTCTCAACATCTGACGAACAATAATTTCGATATGTTTATCGTTAATTTTAACGCCCTGTAACCTGTAAACTTCCTGCGTTTCGTTAACAAGATATTTTGCCAACTCTTTTTCACCGAGGACCTGTAAAATATCATGTGGATTGGCAGAGCCGTCCATCAACAGTTCACCTGCTTTCACATAATCACCTTCATGAACTGAAATATGCTTACCTTTTGCAATAAGGTATTCAACTGCTGTACCGATCTCAGGTGTCACGACTACTTTCCTCTTACCTTTTGTATCCTCACCAAAACTCACGCGACCATCAATTTCACTAATGATAGCGTTTTCCTTAGGCTTGCGCGCTTCGAAAAGCTCAGCAACCCTTGGGAGACCACCGGTAATATCCTTTGTCTTTGTTGTCTCTCTGGGAATCTTAGCTATAACGTCACCTGCGTGGACATTATCACCTTCGGCCACATTAATAATTGCACCGACAGGTAACAAGTACCTGGCCTCGGATTCAGAGCTTGTAAGTTTCAAAGTGCTTCCGGCTTCATCTTTGACTGAAATCCTTGGACGGCTTTTTGTGTCGCGCGGTTGTATAACAACTTTTCTAGACAAACCTGTTACCTCATCAACCTGTTCAACAACACTAACACCTTCAATTAGATCGCCAAACTTTACCACTCCGGTTACTTCTGTCAAAATAGGCATTGTGTATGGGTCCCACTCTGCCACAAGTTTGCCGGCATCAACTTTATCGCCTTCATTAACCAACAAGAATGCACCGTAGTTAACCTTGTGACGTTCACGCTCACGGCCTTCGTCATCTACAATACCAATCTCACCGTTTCTATTCATAATAACAGCACGGCCATCTTTATTTGCAACGACATGTACGTTATGCAATGCCATTTTACCTGAATGTTTTACGTTCAACGCTGATTGCTCTGCACGACGGGAAGCGGTACCACCGATATGAAAGGTACGCATGGTAAGCTGTGTGCCAGGCTCACCAATTGATTGAGCAGCGATAATACCAACTGCCTCACCAATATTAACCATATGACCACGGGCCAAATCACGGCCGTAACATTTAATACAAACACCGTTCTTAGTTCTGCAGGTTAAGGTTGAACGAATGAAAACTTTTTCGATACCCGAATCTTCAATTTTCGCGACAAGCTCTTCATTGATTTCATTTCCTGCTAAAACTATAATCTCATCGGTGTACGGATCTCTTACATCTTCCAATACCACACGACCCAATATACGTTCGCCAAGAGATTCAATTTCTTCACCGCTCTCAACCAATGCGGTCATATAGATACCATCTAACGTGCCACAATCTTCCTCGATTATCATACAGTTATGTGAAACATCAACTAGTCGTCTGGTTAGATAGCCTGAATTCGCGGTCTTTAGAGCTGTATCAGCCAAACCCTTACGAGCGCCGTGAGTGGAAATAAAATATTGTAGCACCGTCAAGCCTTCACGGAAATTGGCTGTAATTGGAGTTTCAATAATTTCACCTGATGGCTTCGCCATCAAACCACGCATACCGGCCAACTGGCGCATCTGCTGAGCTGAGCCCCTAGCGCCGGAATCTGCCATGATATAAATCGAATTGAAACTTGGAGCATCAATTTCTTTTCCACCGGCAGTAATAAATTTTTCGCTGGACATTTTTTTCATCATTTCATCTGCAACTTTTTCGGTGGTTCCAGCCCAAATATCAACAACCTTATTATACTTTTCACCCGAGGTAATAATACCTTCTGTATATTGTTCTTCAACTTTCAGAACTTCTTTGGTAGCCTCATCGATTAAAGCTTCTTTTTTCTCGGGAATAATCATATCATCAAGACAAATCGAAATGCCCGCCTTGGTTGAATACGTGAAACCCATAGTTCTTAAATGATCTGCCAAAAGAACTGTATTTTTCTGATCGCACTGACGATAACACTGATCGATAAGGGTTGAAATCGACTTTTTATCCATAACTTTGTTGATCAATGAAAAATCCAAAACATTGGGAACTATACCATAGAGGATTACTCTACCAACCGTTGTATCAACAAGCTTGCCCTTTATCCTGACCTTAATTTTAGCCTGAAGATCAACAGCCCCAGCATCATACGCCACCTGCAATTCCTCTGGTGACGAAAAGACGTAGCCTTCGCCATTTGCACCGATACGCTCACGGGTCATGTAATAGATACCCAAAACCATATCCTGAGATGGACAAATGATCGGTTTACCACTTGCTGGTGACAAAATATTGTTGGTCGACATCATCAAGACACGGGCCTCAATTTGAGCCTCTAATGATAACGGAATGTGAACGGCCATCTGGTCACCGTCAAAGTCAGCATTAAACGCAGCGCAAACAAGTGGATGTAATTGGATAG